>JAAUUG010000049.1 GCA_012031195.1 Oscillatoriales cyanobacterium SM2_1_8 | reverse complement strand
CGTTGCCGTTGGTTCGCCACGGCGATCGCGACGGCCGCGACGTGCCCCCAAGAATCGGGGCCGCTTTTTTTGATGGTTTTGTTGGGGTTGGGCATTTTGGGGATTGGGGTGACGGTGCGCAGCCTGTTGGCGGGGCCAGCGCCCTCGGCGGAACGACCGGTCTTGCCGGCAACCTTGGTGGCGCCGTTGTGGGCAGAGTTGGGCAGCAATGCTTTGGCCAGGGGGGTGCTGGCGCGGGCCAACGAACCCCTGAGTCGGGAAGATGCCGCCCGGGTGATTCAATCTTGGCAAGACGTCAAAGCCCGGGCCCTGGGCCAAAACCACGAAGTCGATGCCTTGGCCACGGTATTGACGGAACCGTTGTTGGCGGAATGGCAGGGGCGGGCCCTCGAACTCAAAGCCAACCAGCAATACATTGCCTACGCCACGCAGCCGATTGAGGTCTTGGATTTTGCGGCCGAGGGCAGCGATGGGGCCATGGCCACCGTTCGCATTCAAGAATCGCGGGAATTTTTCCAAAGGGGCACCGCCGATCCCGACCAATCTCAGCCCAATGCCGATTACCGGGTGCGGTACCGCCTGGCCCGCAGCGAAGACCGCTGGGCGATCGCCGACATGACGGTTTTGGGAAACTGAGTGGGGCCAACTCCCGTTGGTTTGATTCCTGCGGGTGGGCTGAGGGCAGTGGCAAGGGCGGGCTGAGCGCAGTCGAAGCCCGATTGAACCGACGCCAGTGCGTTTGGAACCAACTCCGGTGGGTTTTTAGGGTTGTTGGGCATGGAAGCGGAGGGGCTCCGATGGGTTGCTTGTTTCGATCCGCAGGTCATTGCCTTGCACCTGGAGGTGTTGGGCTTGGCGGAGGGCGGAGAAAAAGCGGGTTTCCCGTTCCATGACCGATGGGGTGCAGGCCCGTTTGGTGGCAAGGATTTCCTGGACGGCAAAGGCGGTTGGGCTGAGGGTGTAGCGACTGCTGTAAAAGTTGCAGCCGCCGGAACCGCCGATGCGGCCGTCGCGAAATTCGAGGGTGATGGGGGGCTCGCCATCGCCGTGGAGTTGCCACCGGCGGTTCGGGAAAGGGGTTTCGAGGTGGCTGAGGTTCACGGTGCCGTCAGGGTTTGCGGTGCACAGCAGGATTTGGGACTGCCCCCGGCGCCAGGTTTTCAGGGCAAGGCGATCGGCAACTTGGGTTTGCAAAACCACAAAGCCTTGGGCGCGGGCTTGTTGTTGGCACCCTTGGACTGGGGGGGCGATCGCGACGGAACCAAGCAGGAAAGGAATCATGGTGGATCGGGAATGGAGGTAGGGATGGACGCGGGGGCACCGGAGGGGGTTCCTAAACGGTGCCAGAGGGCCAAACCGCCGCCCCGGCCGCGGGCCGCGATCGCCTGGAGCCCCACGTAAAAGTACACAAAAAAGGCTTGTTCCCGCAGGGGTTTTTCCGGGAATTGGGCTTCGGCGGCCGCCCCTCCCCGCATTGTCCCTTGGTAAAGGGTGCGGTTTCCCCACTGCACCTGCACAGCGGTAAAGTCAAAAGCCAGGATGCTGGGGTTGGCGGCACAGCGCACCGGCCCGGTCAAGGTTAACGCCACCGGCCCGAGTTGCACCCGGTTTTCGACCCGTTGGGCAGGGGTGTAGGTGAGGGTGATGCCCAACCACGCCGGCAGGTAGCGACCGGCTCCCATTTGCACCCCCCGCCCCCGCTGCTTGCGGGCATTGGCAACCCACAGCAATCGCCAGGTGCCGATCAACCGCTCGTAGGCCAGGGGACGGCGATCGCGTTGTTTTTCCGTCTGTTGCATAAGGGACAACAATTCGCTGGGGTCGGGTCGGGCGATCGCCACCTCTTCGAGGGAAACCATGGTGCGATACTAAAGGGGTTTGTTTTCCACTGTACCCCGTGACTGTCCGCGTTCGCATTGCGCCGAGTCCTACCGGCAACCTGCACATTGGTACCGCCCGCACCGCCCTGTTCAACTGGTTGTATGCCCGTCGCCATGGCGGGACGTTTCTCCTCCGCATCGAAGATACCGACCGCGAGCGATCGCGGGAAGAATACGTGCAAAACATTTTGGCTGGGCTGAAATGGTTGGGGTTGGCGGTGGACGAGGGGCCGTTTTTCCAAACCCAACGGCTGCCCCAATACCAAGCGGCGATCCAAGGGTTGTTGGATCGGGGGCTCGCCTACTTTTGCTACTGCCGCGAGGAGGAGTTGGAAGCCCTCCGGGAATCCCAACGGGCGCAAAAACTGGCGCCGCGCTACGACAATCGCCATCGCCATCTGACCCCAGCGCAGCGGGCGGCCTACGAGGCCGAAGGGCGGCGGCCGGTGGTGCGGTTTCGGATCGAAGAACCCCGGGAAGTGGTGTGGCACGACCTGGTACGGGGAGAAATTCGCTGGCAAACCCAGGATTTGGGCGGGGACATGGTGATTGCCCGCATCGAAGCCGATGGCTCGGTGGGTCTGCCCCTCTACAATTTTGCGGTGGTGGTGGACGATTTGGACATGGGCATCACCCACGTGGTACGGGGGGAAGATCACATCGCCAATACGGCCAAACAAATTTTGCTCTACGAAGCGTTGGGGGCCACACCGCCGGCCTTCGGTCACTTGCCTTTGATCCTCAATCCCCAAGGGGCCAAAATCTCAAAACGGGACGGGGCCACCTCGGTGGACGAGTTTCGGCAAATGGGCTTTCTGCCCCAAGCCTTTACCAATTACATGGTGTTGCTGGGTTGGTCGCGCCGGACGGCCAAGAGTTGTTCGATATCGCTGCCGCAGCCCAGCGGTTTGATTTTGACCGGGTGAACAAAGCGGGAGCCCGGTTCGATTGGGACAAACTGGACTGGATCAACGGGCAGTATTTGCGGGCATTGCCTCCCTCCGACCTGTTGGCGGCGATCGCCCCCTTTTGGGAAGCGGCGGGTTTGGTGGACGACGATCGCCCCTGGTTGCTGGACATCGTGGCGTTGATCGGGCCCGGCCTCACCCGCCTGACCGATGCCGTGGCGGTCGCCCAGGTTTATTTCGACGATGCCGTCCCCTTTGAAGAAGAGGCTTTGGCGATCGCCCGCGATCATGGCCCGATTTTGGCGGCTTTTGCCCAAACCTTCGCCGAAGCCAACCCGGCGGCCGTCGAGGCGGCCGATGCCCTCCTGAAGGCTTTTGCCAAAGATCAAGGGGTCAAAAAAGGAGCTTTGATGCGGCCGTTGCGCTGTGCGTTGATGGGCTCCCTCCATGGCCCCGATCTGTTGCAGTCGTTGATGTTGTTGCACCGCAAGGGGAGAGCGATCCCCCGCTTGCAGGGGATTCCCGCATAACCCGCAAACCGCAGTGGCTGGCGGCGCTGGCGGCGTTGATGTGGTTGTAGCCTCGACCCGACGCACAACAAAACGTATAAAAATGGGCCCAGCTCCCCCCCCGCATGGCCCGTAGGGGGGGATGGTCGGCTTGATAGGGGCTCCCATCGATGGGCAACTCTTGATAATTCCAGCACCAGGTGTCCGCACACCATTCCAACACGTTGCCCAACATGTCGTGCAAACCCCAGCGGTTGGGAAGCTTTTCGCCCACGGGATGGGTTTCGCCGTCGCTGTTGTCCCAAAACCAAGCGTATTCCGGCAACAGGGAAAGGTCTTCGCCAAAGGGGTAGGCACCGGTGCTGCCGGCCCGACAAGCGTATTCCCACTGGGCTTCGCTGGGCAGCCGGAACCGCGCTCCGGTTTGGGCCGACAGGGCTTCGCAAAAGGCTTGGGCGGGGCCCCAGGCCACCTGCTCCACCGGCCGCCGCTCCCCTGGAAAGTACGAAGGATTGTCCCCCATCACCGCCCGCCATTGGGCCTGGGTTACCGGGCATTGCCCCAGCCAGAACCCGGATACCGTCACCAGGTGCAGAGGGCTTTCGGCCGTGGGGGGCGACCCCATCGCCAACGTGCCCCCCGGTACCCACACCAAATGGAGGATGACCCCGCCTCCCAAGTCGATCGCCTCAATCATGGATGTACTCGGCACTTACCGGCTGCACCGGCAACGACAACGTAAAGGTGGAACCCTCGCCCACGATGCTTTCCACCGCGATGTCCCCCCCAACATCTTGGCCAACCGCTTGGCGATCGCCAAGCCCAACCCCGCCCCTTCGTACCGCCGCTTGGTGGAAGCATCCAATTGCACAAACGGCTCGAACAACATTTCCAGGCGATCGGCTGGAATGCCAATCCCGCGATCGACCACCGTAAAATGCAAAGACGATCCGTCGCGCTCGACGGTTAGCCAGACCTCCCCGGCTTGGGAAAACTTGTAGGCGTTTTGCAACAAGTGCTTCAAAATGGTGCCCAATTTCTGGACGTCGGAAACCACTTTGCCAATGGCGGTATCGCACTCAATCTGCAACGGTCGTGACCCATCCCCCCAAAAACGCCGCTGGCTAATTTGGGTGACCAAGGTACACACGTCAAATTCTTCCCAAAAAAGTTGGGCGATGCCCGATTCCAAGCGACACATTTCCAAGATGTCATCGATCAACACCAGTTGCCGCTGACCGGCGGCCCGGATTTTCGCCAAGTCCGGCAAAACTGGATCGAAGCCCCACTCGCTGGCTTCGTCGGTGAGCAGGTCGCAATAACCGATGATCGCATTGAGGGGAGTGCGCAGTTCGTGGCTCATGTTCGACAAAAAGGCATTGCGGGCCCGATTGGCATTTTCCGCCGTTTCTTTGGCCCGCTGCAGCTCGATCGCCCCCCGTTTTTGGGCAGTAATGTCTTGAAAGACCAACACCAGCACCGCTTCGCTGCCCAAGTCCAAAGGGGCCACCGACAGGCTCAACCACCGGCGATCGCCGTCGTGCCACCGCCGCGCGTACACTTCGCTGGTGCTTTCGTCTTCCAAACAGCTCTGAAACCGTCGCCGGCTCTCGGCATCAAACAAAAAGTCGCCAAATCTATGGCCCACCAGTTCCGCCGGCAGCGCATCCAAAATTTCGCCAGCCGCGAGGTTGGCATAGGCAATCCCCCGATCCTCGCTGCGGCACAACATCAACCCCACCGGCACCGCCTCGGCGATCGCCCGGAACAAAACCTCGTGGCGATCGGCTACCTTGCTCTGCCCAAACCACAGGTCGTCCAACGTATCGCTGTGGGAAATGACCGTTTCCAGCAACAATTCCAGGTCAATTTTTTCCTGCCGGAGGGCCGTCACCAAAGCCCGCAGGACTTTTTCGGACGATCGCAACGCCGCCTCGATTTTCCGTCGCTCGACAATTTCCGCTTCCAGCTTCAGGTTGAGTTCAAACACCTGATTCTCGACCGCATCGGAATGGGCGGTGTTGGTTTCCAGCAACAATTCCAGGTCTTGCTTTTCGCTTTCCAAGACCCGCAATCGCTGTTGCAACCGCCCGATTTCCGCCAGGGCCTGGGGCAATGTCCAATCGTCTGCCATCGCTCCCCTTCAACTCCTCCTATCCCCAACCTGCCCCACCGGGAATTTTGCCTTAAGTGATGACCGTTGGTTTCTCCATTTCGGTGAAATGCCGAACCTGCGCCACTTCTTCGGCGATCGCCACCAGGGGAGCCAACACCGTGGCCGCTGCCAAACCGTGCCGTTGAGTGTCCGGCTCGTAGGCTTCGAGGTACAGGCGCACGGTGGCCCCTTGGGTGCCCGTCCCCGACAACCGAAACACCAACCGCGAACCGCTCGCCAGCCCGATCCGGATCCCTTGGCGATCGCTGCAACTGCCATCCACCGGGTCGGTGTAGGCAAAATCGTCGGCATAGGCCACTTCTTCGGCCCCAAACCGCTGCCCCCGCAATGCCCCGAGTTTCTGGCGCAGGCCCGCCATCAACGACTCGGCGCGATCGCTGACCACCCCTTCATAATCGTGACGCGCGTAAAAGTGCCGGCCGTAGGTCTGCCAGTGGGACTGCACCACCTCGGCCACCGATTGCCGCCGCGCCGCCAACACGTTCAACCAAAACAACACTGCCCACAGCCCATCCTTTTCCCGGATGTGGTTGGAGCCGGTGCCAAAACTCTCCTCGCCGCAGAGGGTCACCCGCCCCGCATCCAGCAAATTGCCAAAGAACTTCCAGCCGGTGGGGGTTTCGTACAAATCAATCCCCAACCCCTGGGCCACCCGATCCGCCGCTTGGCTTGTGGGCATCGAGCGGGCAATCCCCGCCAACCCGTCGCGGTAGGTCGGCACATGCCGGTGGTTGGCCGCCAAAACCGCCAGGCTATCGCTCGGGGTCACGAAAAAATGCCGCCCCAAAATCATGTTGCGATCGCCGTCGCCATCGGAAGCCGCCCCAAAATCGGGGGCCTGGTCGCCAAACAACAGATCCACCAAATCGTGGGCATAGGTCAGGTTGGGATCGGGATGGCCCCCACCAAAATCCTCCAGCGGCACCGCATGGATCGCCGTGCCGGCGGGCGCCCCAACATCTCCTCAAACAGCCGCCGCGCATAGGGCCCCGTCACCGCGTGCATGGCATCGATGCAAAACCGAAAATTCCCCTTCACCAAATCCCGGAGGGCATCAAAATCAAAAATCGTCGTCATCAGTTGGGCGTAGTCGTCCGTGGGGTCCACCACCTCGACGGGCATCGTCCCCAGCTTGGTCACCCCCAGCCGCTCCAAGTCGAGGGGCAGATCTTCGCGCCAAATTTGGTAGGCGGTGAGGACTTGGCTGCGGGCATAAATGGCCGCCGTGATCGCTTCCGGTGCCGGCCCCCCATTGCCAACGTTGTACTTGATGCCGAAATCGCCGTCGGGCCCCCCCGGATTGTGGCTGGCCGACAACACGATGCCCCCGCTGGCCCCATATTTGCGAATCAGGCAGGACACGGCAGGGGTAGACAAAATGCCCCCTTGCCCCACCAACACCCGGCCGTAGCCGGCGGCCGCCGCCATGCGCAACACCACCTGGATCGCCTGCCGGTTGTAGTACCGACCGTCGCCCCCCACCACCAGCGTGCTGCCCACCCGATCGGGAACGCTGTCAAAAATGGCTTGGACAAAATTTTCCAGGTAGTGGGGCTGCTGAAACACCGATACCTGTTTGCGCAGACCCGAAGTGCCCGGCTTTTGCCCGGCGTAGGGTTGGGTGGCGATTTCGACAACGCTCATATCAGCCCCCCGCGATCGCCGGGACAATGCTCACTTCGTCGCCGTCTTGGAGTGCCGTTTCGGCCCCATCCAAAAACCGAATATCTTCGCTGTTGACGTAAAAATTCACAAACCGCCGCAGGTTGCCAGCATCGTCGCAAATCCGGGACTTGAACCCCGGATAGCTGACCTCCAGGGAATCGATCATCTCCCGCACCGAGTGCCCTTCGCATTCAATGGTGGGCTGGCTCTGGGTAAGCTGTTGCAACGCCGGCGGAATCAATACTTTTACAGACATGGCACGTTACGGTCTCAAGAACGGTTAACGGGCAGCTAAACAGCCAAAAACCTGGCTGTGGGACGCAACCGCTTTCATTGTGCCACGAAGGGCCCCAGGGCTTGCGCCAGAATTTTAGATGGTCTGAAACAGCGGGTTGCGTTTGAGTTGGTTCAAATCCACTTGGCGGGCCCACTGCAGCAGCGGCGGGGCGAGCGCCAAGGACTTGGGCAACAAGAAGGCCGCGTAGCCTTGGTTTTGGCGCAGCACCAGGGCGGTGTAGGTTGGGCCGCGCAACACACAATACTGAAACGGCTCCAAACGCAGGGAAGACCCCAACACGATCGCATCCCCAACGACTGAAACACCGATTGCACCCAGGTAACGCTGTGGCCGCCCGCCGCCACCGTCAGGTATTCCTTCGGCAAACCGCTTAGATCAAAGGACGCGGCCCCCAAAATTTCCGATTCGTAACCGACTGCCGCCGTCATGCACGCAAGGGGTTTGCCGCCCCCCCAAAGAACTCTGGTATCATGATATACCCAAGCCCAAGCGCTCCGTGACCCCAAAAGGAAAGGGGGCTCATCCCAACCCACCCCTACAATTCCCATGAACCCCGGAAAACCCTTGGAGAAGCGTCCGAATCCCCCCAGTCTGACGGTGCGGGTGTTGCGGGAAGGGATTGTGGAATCGGAACATCGGGCCCATGCCGCTTTGGTGGATGCCCGGGGACGGTTGCGGGCGGCGGCGGGGGCAGCGGATGGCCAGACCTTTGCCCGTTCGAGCTTAAAGCCGTTGCAGGGTTTGCCGGTATCGTGGTCGGGGGCGGGCGATCGCTTTGGGTTTCAGGAAGCCGATTGGGCGGTGATGTGCGGTTCCCACCGGGGCACAATGACCCATGTCCGGCAGGTCTTTCGGATTTTGTGGCGGTGCGATGTCGATCCGAGCCGCTTGGTGTGTCCGGTGCCCGCAGGGAAAAATAGCCCCCTCCAACACAATTGTTCTGGCAAGCACGCCGGGGCTTTGGCGCTGTGCCGGCATCAGCATTGGGACCTCAGCGCCTATGCATCGCCGAGCCATCCCGCGCAACGGGCGATCGCCGAGGTGTTGGGGGAATGGTTGGGTTTGCCGCCGGCCGAGTTGATGGCGGCGCGGGACGATTGCGGGTTTCCCACCTATTTGCTGGGGTTGCAACAGTTGGCCCATCTTTACGGCCGGCTCACGTTGTCGGGCGAAACCCACAGCGAACGGTTGGTGCGGGCCATGACCCGCCATCCGGAAATGGTGGCCGGGGCCGGTGCGTTTGATACCGAAGTGATGCGCCTCAGCGGCGGCGAATTGGTGTGCAAAGGGGGCGCCGAAGGGGTGCAATGCGTGGGTCGGGTGAACGAGGGCTTGGGCCTGGCGATCAAAGTCTGGGACGGGGCCGATCGCGCCAAACGGGTGGCAACGCTGCGGGCCTTGGCCCAGTTGGGATGGCTCTCGCCGGCAGCCACCGAAGCCCTGATGGAGCAATTTGCCTTGTTGCCCCCTTACTCCCGCCTCGAAGCCAGCGGAGAATTGACATGGCAGTGACGGTGTTGGCCCTGGAATCCAGTTGCGACGAAACCGCCGCCGCCGTGGTGCGCGATCGCCAAATTTTGGGCCAGGCGATCGCCTCGCAAATCAGTCGTGCACGGTGCTTGGGGGGGAGTCGTCCCCGAAATTGCGGCCCGGGAACACGTCGGTGCGGTGAACCGGGTCTTGGCTGCAGCCCTGGCCCAAGCTCAGGTGCCTTGGGCCGACATCGATGGCATTGCGGTGACGGCGGCCCCCGGTCTGATTGGCTCCCTGTTGGTGGGGGTGGCGGCCGCCAAGACCCTGGCTTGGGTTTACCGCAAACCCCTGATCGGCGTGCACCATTTGGAAGGTCACCTGTGTTCGGCGTTGTTGGCGGATCCCCACCTCGAACCTCCATTTTTGTGTTTGCTGGTATCGGGGGGCCACAGCAGCTTGGTTTGGGTGCCCGCCTGGGGGGCCTATCAAATTTTGGGTCAAACCCGGGACGATGCGGCTGGCGAAGCCTTTGACAAAGTGGCGCGGTTGTTGGGACTGGGCTATCCCGGCGGCCCGGCCCTGGAAAAAGCCGCCCAAACCGGCAATCCCAAGTCCTACCCCTTGCCCCAGGGCAAAATTGCCGAAGCTCCCCTCGACTTTAGCTTTAGCGGTCTCAAAACCGCAGTGCGCCGCCTCTGCGAAAAATTTCCGCCCGAAGCGTTGCCGGTGGCCGACATTGCCGCGAGCTTTCAACACACCGTGGCCGAAGCCCTGGTGCAGCGTACCCTCCGCTGTGCCGAAACCGTCGGGGCGCGCACCATCGTTGCGGTCGGGGGGGTGGCCGCCAACACCGGCCTGCGATCGCGCCTGCAAACCGAAGCCGGAGCCCGGGGCTGGCAGGTCGTGTTTCCACCGCTGTCTTTGTGTACCGACAACGCGGCCATGATCGGTTGCGCCGGCGGGCTGCGCCTGCAACGGGGCCACGTATCGCCCCTCACTTTGACCCCCCGTTCCCGGCTGGCCCTGACCGCTTGCGACGAGCTGTACCGCTAGGCATTACGGCTTTCCGCAATGGACGAGGACCACGGCCGTGGGTACCATGGTCAGGCCTGGGTATTCACTACAATTGACGGCAAGACTACCCCCATCACCATGCAAAACTTTCGGAATTACTACGAAATACTCGACGTTGCCAAGGGGGCTTCCACCGAGGAGATCAAGAAATCCTACCGCCGGCAGGCCCGGAAGTATCACCCCGACCTGAACCCAGGGGACAAATCGGCGGAAGAAAAATTCAAGGCGATCGGCGAAGCCTACGAGGTGCTCTCCGATCCGGTGAAACGGCAACAATACGATCGCTTCGGCAACTATTGGCAGCAGGGGGGCTTCCAGGGCGGCCGCAGCGCCCCCCGGGCCGATGCCGGGATGCCCGATTTTGATATGGGTACCGGCGAAGTTGACTTCAGCAAGTACAACGATTTTCAAGAATTCATCGATCAATTGTTGGGGCGCTTCCGCACCGATCCCCGCAGCACCGCCGGCTACAACTACAACAACCAAGCCTACCAATCGCCGCCACGCCCCCCCAGCGGTCGCCGCGACTCCGAAGCCCTCCTGGAATTGCCCCTCGAAAAAGCCTACGCCGGCGTCGGGAACGGATTCGCCTCGAAGATGGGCGATCGCTGGAAGTGAACATGCCCGCGGGCATTCTTTCCGGCCAACGGATTCGCCTCAAGGGTCAAGGCGCTTCCGGCGGCGACCTGTACCTCAAAATCGAAGTCCTGGCGCACCCCTACTTTGCCCTCGAAGGCATCGACGTGCACTGCCAATTGCCGGTCACCCCCAGCGAGTCGGTGTTGGGGGGGCAAGTTGAAGTGCCCACCCTGGGCGGCCCCGTAAAACTCAACATCCCCGCTGGCGTCAAATCGGGGCAAAAACTACGGCTCGCCGGCAAAGGCTTTCCCAAAGATGGCAAGTCCTATGGCGACCAATATGTCGAAATCCAAATTGTCGTGCCCAAACGCCCCAGCCCCCGGGAACGCCAACTCTATGAAGAATTGCTGGCGGCCCAATCCTTCAATCCCCGCGAAAACCTGGTCAAAGGCAAGGCCTGACCCTACCCCCCGTCAGATTTGCTATGATAGCGGCAACAAAACACAACTTTACCAAACGTTAAGATCGTGAAAACTTTACGAAAAATCTGGGAAAAGCTGGGGCAAAAGTTGGGAGAGATGGTCGATCGCCTGGTGGAAGCCCTGGGCGGTGGGTTGGGCGGCGGCTTGAGCCAAGAGCCGGCCTTGGTACCGATTCCGGTGCGCGATCGCCCGTCCCGTCGTCCCTCCCGGTTCTAGTTATCCAGTTTTAGGTGCAAAGCCTGGATGTAAAGCCTGGGTATAAAGCCTAAGACAGCCATGGCTGTGGGTGCCTTGCGGGTTGGGGCCAAGGCTAAAATTCTTTGTCACAACAAAAAGCTTAATAAGAAGCTTGGTATAGCTGTATTTCGAGTAGGTTCGGACATCGAAAGCAAAGGGGGTCTGGGGGTTTCACCCCTGCCCCCCGTCCCAACCAAGCTGTTTACAGCTATAGCGGGAGCAACGGTCGAAATCGGGGCAGAAGCGGCGGCAGAAATCATCCGAGGGGCACTGAATACAAAAGAGGGTTCACGGAAGGGTTCATCAACGAAGCCGCCAATGCGCCGCCGCCAATGCCACCAAGGGGTGCCCGGATACAATGCGAATGGAGAGCACCGGTTAAGTCCTGGTAAAGTGTTGATTGGCCCAATCCGGTGGCTTTGGACATCCTGCGGTACCCCAACCTATGGCGCGATACACTCAACGTTTTGTGGTAGCAGCTCCAGCCGCAACCCTCCAGCAGCACATCGCCGAAGCTTTGCAGGCCTGTGAATTGCCCGTGGTTTACAGCACCGATGATTATGTTTTGGCTCAGGAGGCGACCGGTCGGGTTGCTTTTTCCAAGTTGGTCACCGTGGAGGTGTTGATCCATCAGCCGGACGATCGCGCCGATCGCGTGGAATTGACCTGTGTGACCAAAAACGATGAACTGCCCTTGAAACGGGCGAACCATTGCCGTACAATAGCCGATCTGGTTGCCGGTGCTTTCAAAAGCCGTACCGCTTGGCAGGTACTGGACAGCAGCGATGGCTTTTTCTAGTAGATTTTTTAACCTTTCTGCAAGTTTGTGTCCTCCTACAGCCCCATTTTTGCCGACAACCGACAGGCTCGCTTCAACTACGAAATTTTGGAGACCTACGAAGCCGGCGTGGAATTGTTGGGAACGGAAGTGAAGTCCATCCGGCGCGGGCAGGCGAATTTGAGGGATGCCTATGCCATTGTGCGCAACGGCGAGATTTTTCTGTTGAACATGTATGTGGCGCCCCACCATACCACCAGCAACGTGTTCAACCACGAGCCGACCCGTACCCGCAGGCTGCTGTTGCACCGGCAGGAAATTCGCAAACTGATTGGCAAGGTGGAGCAGAAGGGGTTGACGTTGGTGCCCCTCAAAATGTACCTGAGCAAGGGCTGGATCAAGTTATCGATCGGGTTGGCCCGCAGCAAAAAGCTCCACGACAAGCGCGAGACGATCCAAAAGCGGGAGTCGGCGCGGGAAATTGCCCGGGCGATCAAAGCCAGCCGCTAGGCTTTGGGGGAAATGGTGGGGGCGGTGCCGATCGCCTGGGAAATGTGTTGATAGCCATGGGCCTGCAGGCGGGCTACCAAGTCTTGGGCGATCGCCCGCAAGCGCAGCGGCCCGTGGTACACCAGACCGGTATACATTTGCAGCAGGGAAGCGCCGGCGGTAATTTTCTCCCAAGCGGTGGCCCCGTCTTCGATGCCCCCACCCCCAAGATTGGTATTTGACCGGCCGTGGCCCGATGCAGCAGACCAATGACCTGGGTGGCCCGATCGCGCAGGGGGGCGCCGCTCAGTCCGCCGCTTTCGGCCCGATGGCGCTCCGTTTGCAGGGAAGGGCGGGCGATCGTGGTGTTGGTGGCAATCAAACCCGCCAACCCCAACTCCAAGGCCAGGCGACCGAGTCCCACCACATCTTCGTCGGCGAGATCGGGGGCAATTTTCACCAGGAGGGGTTTGGGGTGGGGGTTTTCCGCCTGCAGGGCCGTGACGATCGCCGCCAGGGCCTCTTGTTGTTGCAAGTACCGGAGTCCGGGGGTGTTGGGGGAACTCACGTTCACCACGAAATAATCCCCCCAGTCCCGCAACAAGCGAAAACTTTGCACGTAGTCGGCGATCGCATCGGTCGCCTTTTTGGATTTGCCCAAGTTGTATGTCCAATGGGAATCGGCGAGCGGTAACCGCGATCGTGCAGGGCCTGCAAAAATCGGCGGCAAGGCCTGGGCCCCCATTGTAACCC
>JAAUUG010000048.1 GCA_012031195.1 Oscillatoriales cyanobacterium SM2_1_8 | reverse complement strand
TGGGCGGGCGGCATAGTCTGGGCTGTCGGCGGGTACTGATTGCAGGAGGGCGATCGCCTGCTCCCACTGGCTGACAACTAGACCCCAATCATCCGCACGAGCGAGCGGTTTCTGCCAGGGTTTCTGCCTGTTCTGCGCGGCTGGCTGCATCCTCTAGCGGGTTTTCTGAAATTGGCTCCTCCGTCTCGTCTTCCCCAGCATCTAGTTCGGTCGCTGGATCAGGTGCAACCTCTGAGGCAGAAGGTTCTAAAGCAGCCTCCTGACGGGAATACCAGATCGAAAAGCCGACAATTGCCGCAATCCAGCCTGCTACGATGAGCAAAATCAGGTAGAACCAGGGCGATCGCCCCGTCCTCACCCGACGTTCTGGCTCTGGTGCTACGGCGTGTTCCACCCCATCTGCATCTGTCCATGTCAACGGTTCTGGGTGGTTGACATCAGCTTCAACGGGGTCAATGGGTGGAGCGGACTGATCTTCATAGGCAACATATTCCAGCGATTCGTCCGG
Organism: Oscillatoriales cyanobacterium SM2_1_8; assembly: GCA_012031195.1. Lineage (GTDB taxonomy): Bacteria > Cyanobacteriota > Cyanobacteriia > Pseudanabaenales > Pseudanabaenaceae > UBA8156. Next base: position 12,799 of record JAAUUG010000048.1, on the reverse strand, counting down.
GATAAAGTCAGCTTCATCGACCATCGGCTCGGCTACAGGGGTAGCGGGCTGGTGATCCGGGCGATCGCCAGTTCCCCCCGTCCCAACACCTTGAGGGGCCCGTCGTTTTGGGTAATCAAACCAACCCCCATCAGGGACTTCAAAGTAACCTCGCTGCCTGGGGGCAAACTCACCAGCGCATCCACATTGATCACCGTGTATTGCTTCGGGTTGACCAACGGGAAGTGCTTCAGCTTGGGAATCCGCCGATACAGAGGGTTTTGCCCCCCTTCAAACCCCGCCCGCGTAGGCCGCCCCGAGCGGGAATTTTGCCCCCGCATCCCAAACCCGCCGCTGGCCCCCTGACCGGCCGCAATGCCCCGGCCAATGCGCCGCTTCCGTCGTTTGGAACCCGCTTGGGGCTTCAACGTTGCCAGTCTCATGTGTTCCCCGCCTTGTTTCTAGTTGTACAACTGTTCCAGGGTCAAATCCCGCGCCCGTGCCACGTCGCCAAAGGTGCGCAAGGCCGAGAGGGCGTTCACCGCCGCCCGGGCATTGTTGAGGGGGTTGCCCGAACCCAACTGCTTGGCCAAGACGTTTTTCACGCCCGCCATTTCCAAAACCGTACGGACGGCTCCCCCGGCAATTACCCCCGTCCCCGGCGAAGCCGGCCGCACCAACACGCGGGCGCCCCCCCCCTCGCCGGTGGTGGGATGGGGAATGGAGCTGGACTTGGTGATGGGCACATCGATCAGGTGCTTTTTGCCGTCGGCCACACCTTTCTTCACCGCGTTGATCACATCGGCGGCTTTGCCAACCCCGACCCCGACCCGACCCTTTTCGTTGCCCACGATCACGATCGCCCGGAAGCTGAGTTTTTTCCCGCCCTTGACCACTTTGGTGACCCGACGGATTTGCACCACCCGCTCTTGCCACTCCGAGTCTTTTTCGGGAGCCCGCCGCTCGCGCTTGCTTTCGCCCCGTTTGCCCCGGCGTTTTTCGTCCCGGCCGCCTTCGCCTTCAAAATTGCTGTTGCTGTCGCCGCCGCCAATGTTGCGCTTTGCCATGGTTCCTCCTAAAACTCCAAGCCGGCTGCCCGCGCCGCATCGGCCAGGGCCTTGATCCGTCCGTGATACAGGTTGCCCCCCCGGTCAAACACCACGCGGGTAATGCCCACAGCTTTGGCCCGCTCGGCGATCGCTTCGCCTACCTTGGTCGAAGCTTCGCAATTGGCGGTCGAACCCAGGGATTGCTTGATGGCTGGCTCGCGGGTAGAAGCCGCCGCCAGGGTATGTTGGGCCACATCGTCGATCAATTGCGCCACAATGTGGTTGTTGGAACGGTAGACCGACAACCGCGGCCGCTCCGCCGTACCCGAAACCGTGCGCCGAATGCGCCGGTGCCGCTTTTGCAAGGCTTCCTTGCGTGAGACTTTCATCAGACCCTCCTACTTCTTCTTGCCCGACTTGCCTGCTTTCCGCCGTACCACTTCCCCGGCATAGCGAATCCCCTTGCCCTTGTACACTTCCGGCGGCCGCACCGAACGAATGCGGGCGGCGGTGTTGCCCACCAATTCCTTGTCGATGCCGCTCACCACAATGTTGGTGTTGTTTTCGACCGCCACTTGAATTCCCGCCGGCGGCTCAAACGGCAGTTCTTTGATGCTGTAACCCACGCTCAAAAACAGGGTGGCACCCTTCACCGCCGCCCGGTAACCACCCCCTGAATCTCCAACCGCCGCGTAAAACCGTTGGTCACCCCTTCCACCATGTTGGCCACCAACGTCCGCGACAGGCCGTGTTGCTGCCGGGCAAACCGCGATTCATCCTTGCGGGTGACCACCAGATCGTTGCCCTCCTGCACAATCACCGCAAACGGCGGCAACGTGCGGGTGAGTTCTCCCTTGGGCCCCTTCACCGTCACTTCCCGACCCGCAATGGTGACGCTCACCTTGGGGGGAATGGGAATCGGGCGCTTTCCAATCCGAGACATCCTTACCTCCTACCAGACGTAGCACAAAATTTCGCCGCCCACACCCTGCCGCCGCGCTTCGCGATCGGTCATGATGCCCTTGGAAGTAGAGATGATCGCCACCCCAATCCCCCCCAGCACCCGGGGCAAGTCCTTCCGGTTCGAGTACACCCGTAGCCCCGGCCGACTCACCCGCTTCAGTTTGTTGATGATGGGTTTCCGACCCTTCCCCTGATACTTGAGAGCCACCACCAGACGGCGATCGACCCCTTCTCCTACCTCTTCGTAATCCTCGATGAACCCTTCTTGCTTCAGCACCCGCGCAATGCTATGGGTCATCCGCGTTGCCGGCACTGCCGTCGCCTGATGGCGGGCCATGTTGGCATTGCGAATGCGGGTGAGCATATCGGAAATCGTATCGTTGGTTGCCATGGCTCTCCTTCTGCAGAACGCTATGTCCGGAACGGCATCCCCATCACCTTCAACAACGCCCGACCCTCTTCGTCGGTGCGCGCTGTGGTGATGATGGAAATGTCCATGCCGCGAATTTGATCGATGTCGTCGTAGTTGATTTCCGGGAAAATCAGTTGCTCCCGCACCCCCAAGGTGTAATTCCCCCGCCCATCAAAACTCTTGGGGTTTACCCCCCGAAAATCTCGAATCCGCGGCAACGAAAAGTTGATCAACCGATCCAAAAAGTTGAACATCCGATCGCGCCGCAGGGTCACCATCACCCCAATCGGCATCCCCGCCCGAATCTTGAACCCGGCGATCGCTTCTTGGCTCGGGTAATCACCGGCTTTTGCCCGGCGATCGTGGCCACTTCTTTCTGCGAAGCTTCCAACGACTTCGCATTTTGGGCCGCTTCCCCCAACCCCCGGTTGATGGTCACCTTCTCAAATTTCGGCACTTGATGGATGTTCGTGTATTGGAACTGCTCCATCAGCTTGGGGACAGCCTCTTCGTAGTACAGCTTCTTAAAACGCTCGGACATGGTATCTTCTCCTGAATGGTTCCCGGTCTTGGTCGGGAAAGGAATGGATGGGGTACAAAAGCAGCCGGATTACCCCAAAATTTCGCCGGTCTTTTTCAACATCCGCACTTTTTTGCCCTCGGCGGTGAAGGAGTAGCACACCCGACTCGCTACTTTTTCTTTGGTGGAATAAACCATCACCTTGGCACTGGCGATCGGAAATTCTTTGGTCACCACCTGACCGTTTTCACCGTCCCGTTGGGGTTTGAGGTGCTTGGTTTTCAAGTTGACCCCCTCCACCACCACCCGGCCGGTCTTGGGATCCACCGACAACACCTTCCCGACTTTGCCCTTGTCATCGCCGGAAATCACCTGCACCGTGTCGCCCTTTTTGACGTGCATCTTGAAGGAAGTACGGTTGCCAGGGTAGCGGGGCGCTTTTTTGTAAGCCATCAGATCACCTCGGCGCCAACGAAACGATCTTGGTGAAGTTTTTGTCCCGCAACTCCCGCGCCACCGGGCCAAATACCCGCGTGCCTTTGGGGTTGCCGTCCTGGTTCACAATCACCGCCGCGTTGTCGTCAAAACAAATCCGCATCCCGCTTTCCCGACGAATCGGGTTCCGCGTCCGCACAATCACCGCCCGCACCACATCCGATTTTTGACCGGCATGTTGGGGGCCGCATCCTTGACCGTGGCAATGATTACATCGCCCACCGCCCCATAACGACGGTTGCCGCCGCCGACCACCCGAATGCAGAGGAGCTTTTTGGCCCCGCTGTTATCGGCTACGTTCAAATACGATTCCTGCTGAATCATCGCCCGGCCCTCCTATTGCACCGTGTTGAGAATGTCGATCACCTGCCAGCGCTTGGTGCGGCTGAGGGGGCGCGTCTCCTGAATCCGCACGCGATCGCCCTCTTGGCATTTGTTCTCTTCGTCGTGGGCCTTGTACTTTTTGGTACGCACCACAATTTTTCCGTACTTGGGGTGGGCATTGCGGCTTTCGACCGCCACCACCACCGTCTTGTCCATTTTGTTGCTGACGACAACGCCAACCCGTTCTTTGATGGCCATAGGTGCTCCTTACTCCGCCGCGTTGGCAGCCGCAGCCTGCCGCATCCGTTCGTTTTCCACCGTCATCAGTTGCGCCAGACGGTGCTTGGCGTGCTTGAACTCGTGGGGTTTCACCGGCTGGCGGGTCGCCACTTTCATCCGCAATGTGAACAACTCCCTTTTGGTGTTGAGAACTGCTTCCCGCAGGGCCTCATCGCTGAGTTCCCGCGTCTCGGAAATTTTGGGTAGAGCCATGGGTTACGCCTCCGTTTCTTCACGAATTTCTTCTCGGCGAACGAACCGGGTCTTGATCGGCATTTTGGCCGCTGCCAACCGAATCGCTTCCCGCGCCGTTTCTTCCGGTACCCCGGCCACTTCAAACATCACCCGACCGGGCTTGACCACCGCCACCCAGAATTCGGGGGCCCCTTTCCCGGAACCCATCCGGTTTCCGCGGCCCGCTGGGTCACCGGCTTGTCGGGGAACAACCGAATCCAGATTTTGCCCCCCCGCCGAATGTAACGGTTCATGGCCCGCCGCCCCGCTTCAATCTGCCGGGAGGTGATCCAGGCTGGCTCTAGGGCTTGCATCCCGAAATCCCCAAAATCCACGGTGTTGGCCCGGGTCGCTTGCCCGTTCATCCGCCCCCGTTGCTGCTTCCGAAATTTTGTCCGTCTTGGACTCAACATGGCCTATCCCTCCGCTCCCGAACGATCTTCAAATTGGGGCCGCCGCCGTGGTTGTCGCCGCCGCGGTTGAGCCGGTGCCGGCGCCGCATCTTCACCCGGAACCACTTCCCCTCGGAAAATCCAAACTTTGATCCCAATCACCCCGTAAATGGTCTGGGCAATTTTGTAGGCGTAGTCAATGTCGGCCCGCAGGGTGTGCAAAGGTACCCGCCCTTCCCGCACCCACTCGCTCCGCGCAATTTCCGCGCCGTTCAACCGCCCGCCAATCTGCACTTTGATGCCTTCGGCTCCGGCCCGCTGCGCCCGCTGCATGGCTTGGCGTACCACCCGGCGAAACGATACCCGCCGCTCAATTTGCTGGGCAATGTATTCGGCAATCAACGAGGCCTCGGCGTCCACCTTGGTCACTTCCACCACGTTGATCCGCACTTGGCTGGTGCCCGATTTGGCCGCCACGCCGCTCTTTTGCAGATGGGTGAGCACCCCCTTCCGGAGGTCTTCGATGCCGGCTCCCTGCCGACCCACCACCACCCCCGGCCGGGCGGTGCGAATCTCCAAATCCACCTGATCGGCTTTGCGATCGATGATGACGTCGGCGATGCCTGCCCCGCTCAGCTTTTTGTGGATAAACTCCCGGATGCTCCGATCTTCTTCAATCAAAATCGGATAGCGATCGCCTTTGGCAAACCATCGAGAGCGGTGAGATTTGACGATCCCCAACCGCAGACCGGTTGGGTGAATTTTCTGTCCCATTACGCGGCGTCCTCCATGGGCTTAACAACAATCGTGATATGGCAGGTGGGCTTCCGAATTTGATACGCCCGCCCCTGGGCTCGCGGCCGATACCGCCGTAGGCTGGTGCCCATGTCGGCATAGGCCTGGCTGATGGTGAGGCTAGCCCGATCCATCCCGTTGTTGTGCTCGGCGTTGGCCACCGCGACCGCAGCAGTTTGGTCACCGGTTCACAGGCGCGGTAGGGCATGAATTCCAACATCATCAGGGCATCGCGGTAGCTGCAACCCCGAATCCGATCCAACACCCGCCGCACTTTGTGGGCCGACATCCGCACGTGTTTGGCCACGGCATACACTTCGTTATCGCTCAGTTGCATGGCTTACCTCTTCGCCTTCTTATCGCTCTTGGCATGGCTCCGGTAGGTGCGGGTCGGCGCAAATTCACCGAGTTTGTGCCCCACCATTTGATCGGAGATGTACACCGGTACATGCTGCCGCCCGTTGTGCACCATGATGGTGTGCCCAATCATCTGCGGCAAAATGGTCGAAGCCCGTGACCAGGTTTTGATGGCTTCCCGTCGCCCAATGGCGTTCAGTTTCTCGATTTTCTTCAACAGGTGATCCGCCACAAAGGGCCCTTTCTTGAGCGATCGCGACATATTGGGTTCCTCCTAAAAGCTACTGGGCGTTCTGCTAAGCGTTCCGGCCGCCCTTGCCGCGCTTGGACGACTTCCGCCGCCGCCGCACAATCAGCGCACTGCTGGCTTTTTTCTTCTTGCGCGTCTTGTAGCCCAAAGCCGGTTTGCCCCAAGGGGTGACCGGGCCCGATCGCCCAATCGGACACCGACCTTCCCCACCGCCGTGGGGGTGATCCACCGGGTTCATCACCGAACCCCGCACCGAAGGCCGCCGTCCCCGCCACCGGTTCCGACCGGCTTTGCCCAAGCTCTCGTTGCTGTGGTCGGTGTTGCCGACTTGCCCCAAGGTGGCATAGCACTGCCGCCGCACCATCCGCACTTCCCCTGAAGGCAACTTCAGGGTGACAAAGTCCCCCTCTTTGGCCGCGATTTGCGCTGCCCCACCGGCGGAACGCACAATTTGACCGCCTTTGCCGGGCACCAATTCCACGTTGTGCACTGTCGTACCCAAGGGAATGTTCTCCAGGGGCAAGGCATTGCCGATTTCCAAGGGCACGCCTTCGCCGGCGGAAATGGTAGCCCCCACCAGCAACCCCTTCGGATGCAAGATGTAGCGCTTTTCGCCGTCTTCGTATTGCACCAAGGCAATCCGGGCGTTCCGGTTCGGGTCGTACTCGATCGCCAACACTTGGGCCAGCATGTTCCGCTTGTTGCGCCGAAAATCAATTTCCCGGTACAACTTTTTGTGACCGCCCCCCCGCCGGCGGCTGGTGATCACCCCCCGGTTGTTCCGACCCTTCTTGCGATGCAAGTTATAGGTTAAAGACTTCTCCGGCTCGTCTTTGGTAATCTCGACGAAATCCGCCACCCGCAATTGACGGGTGCTGGCGGTATACGGTTTGTAGGCTCGGGTTCCCATGACTTACCTCGCTATACTTCGGGGAAAAGGGTGATGCTGTTGCCTGTGGCCAGAGTAACGATCGCCCGCTTGTACTGCGCGCGCTTGCCGCTGAATCGCCCCACCCGCCGCGCCGGTGCCGGCAAAATGTGGGTGTTGACTTTGGTCACCTTCACGTTGAAGAGGGCCTCGATCGCCGCCCGGATTTCCGGTTTGGTGGCGGTTACCACCACATCAAAGGTGTACTTGTTCTGCTCCAACAGCCGCGTGGCTTTCTCGTTGATCAACGGTCGCCGCACCAAGTCAAACAACCGCCGCTCGTCAAAACGGGTGGGAATTTTAGCCATTTTCCGTACCTTCCTCTACACCTTTCTCTACGGCGGTGGTCTCTGCAGGATTGCCAGTGAGATTGCCAGCGGGTTGGCTGCTCGCCCCCCCATACACCGCTTGGATTTTTTCCCAGGCCGGTACTGTCAACACCAGGCGATCGGCCCACAGCAGGTCGTAAACGTTGAGCTGATCGGCCGCAATCAACTTCAGCTTGGGCAAATTCCGCGCCGACAACCAAACGTTCTCCGTCCGTGCTTCCACAATCAGCAACACTTTGGCGCTGGGATCCACACCCCACCGGGCCAAAGCTTGCACTAGTTCCTTGGTCTTGGGTTGGGGCAACTGCTCGGCAAAGGACTCCACGATCGCCACATCCTCGACCCGGCTCTGCAAAGCCGTGCGCAGGGCCAACCGCCGCTCTTTCTTGTTCATCTTTTGGGAATAATCCCGGGGCTTGGGCCCAAAGATGATCCCCCCTCCTGGCAACAGGGGCGATCGGGTCGAACCCGCCCGCGCCCGGCCCGTGCCTTTCTGCCGCCACGGCTTGCGACCGCCCCCCCGCACTTCGGTACGGGTCAAGGTGCTGGCGGTACCCTGCCGCGCATTGGCCAATTGCCGCACCACTGCCCGGTGAATCAATCCCTTGGCCGTCGAGGCCTTGGCTACGGCCAACTGCATCTCGATGGTGCCAACGGCCTCGCCCTGCCAATTTCGTACTTCCGGCATTTTGTCCTCCTACTTGGCCTTCCCGACGATGTTGGCGGGGGCAATGCTGACCAACGAACCTGCTTTCCCCGGCACCGAACCCTTCAGCAACAACAGGTTTTGTTCGGGGTCGATTTTGACCAGTTGAATTTTCTTGACGGTGCAGGCGCTGCCCCCCAGCCGACCGGGCATCCGCACCCCCGGAAATACCCGCCCTGGGGTCGTACCGGCTCCGACCGAACCGTGCAACCGGTGGTTTTTGGAACCGTGGCTCATCGGCCCCCGGCCAAAGTGGTGCCGTTTCTGGTTGCCGGCAAACCCCCGACCGATGCTGGTACCGGCAATGTCCACCAACTGCCCTTCTTGGAAAATCGTCACGTCGATTTGCTGGCCCAGTTGATAGCTGCCGGTATCGTGCAACCGGTATTCCCGCAGATGCCGCAAGGGCGCCGCTCCGGCTTTCGCCAAATGCCCCAGTTCGGCATTCGACAGGTATTTGTTGACGGTCTTCGGCTCTTTGGTGTTTAGGGTGCGGGTGGCACTCCCCACCTCGCCATACCCCAATTGCACGGCGGTATACCCGTCAATGGGCTTGGTCTTGATTTGTGTGACGGTACACGGCCCCGCCTTCACGATGGTGACTGGGATTACGTTCCCTTCCCCATCGAAAATTTGCGTCATGCCGACTTTTGTACCCAGTAATCCCAGGGACACGGTTGATTCTCCTATGCAAAACGGCAACAAAAGAGGCGCATGGGTTGGTTGGCTTTGAACTCGGATTGGCTACCGCAAAGCCTTCTGCCCTCGACCTCCCTTGATCTCTTTCGCCCGCTCTCTCGCTACCCTCCCTTTGCTTTGCCTTTCTTGTGAAAGCAAAGTTATCTGCCAAGCAAAAGCTGTTTGGGCAGATGGGAGAAAACCTCAAACTTCCACGAATCCAGTTCTTGATCAACCCTCAACCAGTGCACAAATCGACCTCCGGCGGGAGCCTTCTCTGCGAAACCCTGTAAGGGTTCTGCCAACACAAGGGCTCCATAGAGGTTCAGACCTGGAAAAGGCTGAAAGTTTGCCGGCTATTTGGCCGGTTACTCAGTTTGTTGTTGGTTTAGAGGCTTGATCAAGCCTTGATCGTAGAACCGACTAGCAAGTCAGAACGCTGGCAAAATCAAAACAAGAGAGATCCTTCGCGCGTTTGGGCGCTTTGCCCATATGGGACGGTTCGCCCATAATTTAGCCCCCACAACTCAGACCAGCGATTGCAAACCAATGCAACCTGGTGCTTGCACCCCGCGCTTTTGCAACAGGACTTATCCATTCTCCAAACCCAAAAAGCTCGAAACCCAGAAGGTTTTAAGCCTTGAAAGCTTTACGACCAAAGCCGCAACGCTTCCGTTTGAAAAATCGCAGTATCCTTTTTGTGTCGCAAGTTTTCATATTAACTCTATTTCCCCAACTTTGTCTAGGCTTTGCTGTAAAAAATGGAGCAAGGGAAACAAGGACAAGATTTTTGAGTCCGGGCAAAACCAAGGTGGGGTCGGTGCGGTCGAAGAAATAGGTCAGGGGATGCAAAAGGAGGCGACCGTGGCGGCATGGCGGCAACGGGGGCATTTTGGGCGGCGACTGGGGTTTGGGGCGACGGCGACGGAGTTGCAGGAAGGGCGATCGTTGGCGGCGGTGGTGGCAGCAGCGGTGGCTCGGCCCTGGACGAACTCGGGGCCGACGTTGGGCCCGGGGCCCCAAGCCGTCGGCGTGGCGGGCGTGGGCGGGATGGTTGTGGACGCAGTACACCGGCACCGACAATCCGGTGCGGGAGAAATTGGTCGAGTTTTGGCGCGATCGTCTGGTGGTGTCGGCCCGGGGCGTGCGGGTGCCCCAGTTTTTGGCGGACTACGATCGGCGGTTGCGGGTGGGGGCCTTGGGGGATTATCGAGAGTTGCTGTGGCAGGTCACCACCAGTCCGGCCATGTTGGTGTACCTCAACAATCGGCAAAACCGGCGCGATCGCCTCAACGAAAATTTTGCGCGGGAATTGCTGGAATTGTTCTCGGTGGGGCGGGGGGTCTATACCGAGCGAGACGTGCAGGAGACGGCGCGGGCCCTGACCGGCTGGGTGGTGCGGGGGGAACGGGCCGAGTGGGTGGCGGCGCGGCACGATGGGGGACGCAAAACCCTGCTGGGGCAAACCGGCAACTTGACGGCGGCGGAGGTGGTGACGTTGTTGGCCAACCATCCCGCGACGGCCCGCAAACTGGCGACCGATTTGTGGACTTATCTGGTTTATCCCCAGCCGTCCCGGGCCATTGTGGAGAGTTTGGCCGCGGTTTATGGGCAATCGAACCGCAACGTCGGGGCTCTGCTCCAAGCGATTGTGGCTCATCCCGAATTTGACAGCGATCGCGCGTACCGGGGGCAGATCAAAACGCCGGTGCAGTTTTTGGTGGGGGCCCTGCGGCAACTGGGGATCGTGGCCAATCCGTTGCGGGCGTGGCAAGGGTTGCGGGCGATGGGCCAGGTGCCCTACAACGCCCCTACGGTCAAGGGTTGGCCCCAGGGAGAGGGCTGGTTGACGGCCCTTCGTTGTTAACCCGGTTGACCTTGGCCGATGCCCTCACCGGCAACCATGGGGACAACAGTGGGTTTGCTTGGGCCACCGGTCGGCTCACCCAAGACGATTTGTTGGCGGTATTGGTGGATGGGCAACCCGACAACGTGCTGTGGCAAGCGGTGCGGGGGTTGTCGGTGCGGGAAACGGCGGCGACGATTTTGGCTTCACCCCTCTACCAGTTGGCGTAATTTGGAGGAACAACCATGAAACGCAGGGATTTTCTGGGGCTGGCGATCGCCACGACGACGGTGGCCGCTTGGCCCCTGCGGGCGGACGCCAAACGGCGCACACTGTTGGTGGTGGAGTTGGTGGGGGGGAACGATGGACTCAACACGTTCATTCCCTACCGAGACCCCAACTATCGGCGGTTGCGGCCCCAACTGGCGATCGCCGACGGGTTGCCGGTGAGCGATCGCACTGCTTTGCATCCAGCGCTGGCCCCGCTGTTGCCGCTGTTTCAGGCGGGGCGGGCGGCGGCGGTGCAGAACGTGGGGTACCCAATCCCAGTTTGTCCCATTTTCGCGCGCGGACATTTGGTTGAGCGGCCGGCCGGAAGGCAGTGCCACCTCCGGTTGGCTGGCGCGGGCCCTGGCCAGCAACGCCGAAGCGGTATTTGTCGGCGAAGAGTATCCCTTGGCCCTGTTGGGCGAAAACGACGAGCGATTTTTGCAGGTATCGGCCCAACTGTTGCGGCGCACCCCCAGCCGCTTGGATCGGGCGATCGCCGCCCTCTACACCACGCCCCAAACCCTGGCCGCCAGCGAACGGGTACGGCAAGCGGTGCAGGGAAGTTGGCAGGCCCTGGCGAGGTTGCAGCAAGAAGCCACCGGGCGATCGCAAAACCACGGCTATCCCAACGGGGCGATCGGGCAGCAATTGGCGTTGGTGGGGCGTATCTTGGAAACCCAACCCCAAGTGGTCTACACAACGGTGGGGGGCTGGGATACCCATGCCAATCAACGGCAACGCCACCAAAACCTGTGGTCGCAATTGGCGGAGAGCTTGGCGGCGCTGCAACGGCACCTGCAGGCCCAGGGTCGGCAAAACAGCGTGTTGACCCTGGTGCACAGCGAATTTGGGCGACGGCCGGCCGAAAATGGGAGCGGCGGCACCGATCACGGCACGGCCGGCAGCGTGTTGTTGTTGGGGCCGGTGCGGGGCGGACTCTACGGCGGCGAGCCGGATCTCAGCGGTCTGGTAAACGGCAATTTGGTGGTGGCCGTGGATTATCGCCAGATTTTGGGCGAAGTTTTGGCGAAGTGGCTGCAGGTTCCTGCCCAGTCTGTATTCAACCAGCCTTGGCCGGCCCTGGGGGTGCTAGGGTAGACCCGGTATAATCGCAACAGCATTTTGGTTGGGCCAGCATGACCGACGGCGATCGCCCCATTTCTTTGGTTTTGCCCGCGGCTTTGCGGCGAAAATTTGAGGATTGGAAGCAACGGCAGGGGTTTACGGGGAACACGGCGGCCCTCATTGCCCTTGTGCAACAATTTTTGGAGGGGAATGGCGAGGCGCGTCCCCAACCGGAATTTGTGACCCGGGAAGAATGGGCACAGGAGTTGGCGAGTTTGCGGGGAAAGTTCAGGCCCTGAGCGAGGCGATCGAGCGCTTGGCCCAGGGCGAAACGAGGGTGCCCCCCCCCCCGAACCGGAAGAAATGGAGCCGTTGCCCCTGGCCGAACCCACCCATTGGGAGGTCTGGATGTACCTGGAGCGGCACCGCAAGGATACGCTGCGTTGCTTGGGCACCTTCGAGAACGAGTGGCAAGCCCGGCGGTTTGTGGCCGAAGCGGAGCGCAAAAACCCCAACCCCGACCTGCGGGTGCATTACGAGGTAAACCCCATTTATCCACCGGATGCTTCGATCGATGTCGAAATCTACCCCGGGTAGCCATGCACCTGACCGGACTGGGGGCGATCGTGGAAACCCTGCAACAGGGCTCCGCTTGGCGGTTGCAACACCGTTTTTTGCGGGTGTTGGCGGTGTGGCCAACGGTTGTGGGGCCCGAAGTCGCTAGCCATACCCGTCCGATCGCCATTCGGCGTCAAGTGCTGGAAGTGGCCACCATGGGCGGCGTGTGGGCCCAAGCCCTCACCTTCGAGCGATCGCGCATTTTGGTCAAACTTAACGCCCAATTGGCGAGCCCCTCAAGGATTTGCGGTTTTCGACCGCCCGTTGGCCCGCCCCCGCGAGCTCGGTGAGCACCCGCAAATGCTCGCGC
>JAAUUG010000047.1 GCA_012031195.1 Oscillatoriales cyanobacterium SM2_1_8 | reverse complement strand
TCATTGCCGAATGCCACGCCCCTACCGCCACTGGGTAACGAATAGCTACATTGATTTGGATTAGGACGGGGGTGCAGGGGTGGAACCCCTGGTTGGGGGCGTAGCCCCCAAACCCCCCTTTTTCGAGGTGGGCAGTGCGCCCCGCGCCAAGTTGGCCCCCCTATGCCGACTCCGGTTTGGGCAACGATGAAGGATGCACCAACAATTCCGCCGTGGACAGGTTTTCCACCATTTCCCGCGTGATCAAGCAGCGCGTGATCTCTTTCCGGGAAGGCAAGTCGTACATGATTTCGAGCATCAACCGCTCCACAATGCTGCGCAAAGCCCGGGCCCCCGTTTTCCGACGGTTGGCCTCCTGGGCGATCGCCCGCACCGCATCCGGATGAAACTCCAACTGCACATTGTCCATCCGCAGGAGTTTTTGGTATTGCTTGACCAAGGCGCTGCGGGGCTCGGTCAAAATCGCCGCCAACGCCCGCTCGTCCAAAGGCTCCACCACCGCCATCATCGGAATCCGACCGATAAACTCCGGAATCAGCCCAAACTTCACCAAGTCTTCCGGCTGCACCTGCCGCAGCAAATCCGCCGTCCGCTTTTCCCGAGCCATCGGATCGCTGGATTGGACAAAACCCATCGACTTTTTGCCGATGCGTTGCTCCACAATTTTTTCCAGACCCACAAACGCCCCACCGCAAATGAACAAAATGTTCTTGGTGTCGATTTGGATGCAGTCCTGGTAAGGGTGCTTGCGACCGCCTTGGGGCGGCACATTGGCGATCGTCCCCTCCAACATTTTCAGCAACGCCTGTTGGACGCCTTCCCCGGAAACGTCGCGGGTAATGGACGTGTTTTCGCTCTTGCGGGCAATTTTGTCGATCTCGTCGATGTAGATAATGCCCCGTTGCGCTTCCTCCACATCCAGGTCGGCCACCTGCAACAGCCGCAGCAGAATGTTTTCCACATCTTCCCCCACGTACCCCGCTTCGGTCAGGGTGGTGGCATCGGCTACCGCAAAGGGCACGTCCAACATCTCCGCCAGGGTTTGGGCGAGCAACGTTTTGCCGCAGCCCGTGGGCCCCACCAGCAAAATGTTCGATTTTTGCAGCTCGACCCCATCCTCCGGAGGCTTGCCCGCCTCCAAAAACTCAAGCGCTTGTAGTGGTTGTAGACCGCCACCGACAGCACCTTTTTGGCCTCATCTTGCCCGATCGCCCGCTCGTCCAGGTAGCGTTTGATTTCCCGGGGTTTGGGCATTTGCGCGAACGGTACCCGGGTGCGCTTGCGCTTTTCCCCACCCTCTTTCCGGGACGGCTGCGGCGCCGCCCCAAACAACTCTTCATCCAAAATCTCGTTGCAGAGATCGACGCATTCGTCGCAGATGTAAACCCCTGGGCCGGCAATCAGCTTGCGGACTTGATCCTGGGACTTGCCGCAAAACGAGCACTTGAGGTGGGAATCGTATTTGCTAGGCATGTTCGTTCTCCGGGTTCGGCGCATGGGAGGTACCGTCGGCAAGTTGCAGGTTGGGACGATGGGCAGTCAAAACCGCATCGATCAAGCCGTAGTCTACCGCTTCGGCCGGCGACATGAAGAAATCGCGATCGGTATCCCGTTCGATTTTGTCGAGGGATTGCCCGGTCTGCCCCGCCAACAACCGGTTGAGGGTGTCTTTGATGTACAGAATTTCTTTGGCTTGGATTTCGATGTCGATCGCCTGGCCGCGGGCTCCCCCCAGGGGTTGGTGAATCATGATCCGAGCATTGGGCAGGGCGTAACGTTTGCCTTTGGCCCCGGACGACAACAGGAAAGCCCCCATGCTGGCCGCCAAACCCATGCAAATCGTGGAAACTTCGGCCCGAACGTGCTGCATGGTGTCGTAAATGGCCATGCCCGCCGAGACCGAGCCCCCCGGCGAGTTGATGTACAAGAAAATGTCCTTTTCCGGGTCTTCGGCATCCAAAAACAGGAGTTGGGAAACCACCAAGTTGGAAACCCGGTCGTCTACCGCCGTTCCCAAAAAGATGATTCGTTCCCGCAGCAGCCGCGAAAAAACATCGAAGGCGCGCTCCCCCCGTCCCGAAGTCTCCACCACCACCGGCACGAAGTCGCTGCCCCGTACCCCCGATTGTTCCCCTTTCACCATGCTGTTGCTGCCAACTTGTCCCTTCTATTTAACCCTAACCCGATCGCCTTGGGGGTCAGTCATCCGGCGTAGGGGCTGCCTCCGTTTCGATCGTCTCGATTGTTTCGGGCGCGGGTTCGCCGGTGGGGGCTGGTTCCTCAATTTTCAGGCTGTCCCGGATCAACTTTTCCGAGGCTTCTCGCCGGATCTGCAACCGGCAAAACTCCCGCAGCTTTTGGGGATCGAGGCGTTCCTGAATGCTGGTCTGAACATCGGTCATCCGCTGTGCCAATTCTTCCTCGGCAACCGTCAGGTTTTCCCGGTCGGCGATCGCCATCAGGGCCAAATCGTATTTCACTTTGGTGAGGGCGGCGGGTGTCAGCAGCCGGGCCAATTCTTTCACGTTGTCTTCCGTCAGCCGGGACATCACTTCTTGCCCCATTGACTCCTGAAATTCCTGCAATTGCGCTGCAACAGGAATTCCAATTCTTGCTGCAACAAGGTTTGGGGCACTTCACAGTGGGTGCGCTCCACCAGGGCGTTGACGATCGCCGTCTGAATCCGCTCTTCGGTTTCTTCGGCGGCGGCGTTGGCTTCTCGTTCGTCCAGGTAGGCCTGCAATTCCGCCATGGTTTCCTTTTGGCTGATGCTGCGGGCAAAGTCATCGTCGAGGGAGGGCAACTCCCGCACTTTGATGCTTTGCAGCGTCACCGTGGCCACCACCGGCTCCGGCTCGGCGGTTCCATCCTCCGAATCGGTCAGGTGGGCCGGAATTTCCTTGATTTCACCGGGGTTCATGCCCTCAATCCCCGCCACAATTTCCGGCAAAAAGCTCTCCGGGAGCAAATCCAACTGCACCCCGGTTTCGTCTTCCCAATCTGCCACGGGTTGCCCATCTGGCTGCCGCAGCACGTAATCAATCGTCACCACATCCCCGCTCGCCGCCGGCCGCCCTTCCACCGGCACCAAGGGGGCCCGTCGGCGCTGAAATTCCGCCAGCATCCGGCCCGGGGCCTCGGGATCGGGTTGAACCGGCTCCACCGTCACGGTCATGCCCACGTAATCCGCCACTTCTACCGTTGGCTCCACATCAATTTCGGCGGCAAACGTCAGAATTTCGCCCACCCGAAACCCGGCAAACAGATCGTCGCCTTCTTGCCCCAACCGAAATTGCCCCAAGGGTTTCAGGGTTTCGTGTTGTGTCCGTACCTCCCGCAACACCTCTTCGATCAATTTCTCAAACACCTCTGCCCGTACCGTTTCGCCGCCTACATACTGCATCAACAGTTGGCGGGGGGCTTTGCCTTTGCGAAACCCCGGCACTTGGATGGTCTTCAGCAACCGTTGCAGGGTGGCATCGTGGATTTTCTGGGAACGCTCCCCCTCAACTTCAATGTCAAAGCGGACTTTGCTTCCGGGTAGGGTTTCGTGGCTGACTTTCACGGTGGCAAGGCTATCTAAATGCAGTCTTCCAAAATACCAGAAAGCGATCGCAATTGCGGCAAGAAAATTTCCAGGGCCTGGCCGCGGTGGCCGATCGCGGCTTTTTGGGAAGCTGTCATCTCGGCGAAGGTCAAGCCAAGGGCGGGCACCCAGAATACGGGATCGTAGCCAAAACCGTTTTCGCCCCGTGGTGCCCGCAAAATCTCGCCATCGCAGTGGCCCTCGGCTTCCAAGATCACCCGCCCGCTGGGGTCCGCCAAGGCCAAAGCGCACACAAACCGTCCCCGTCGATCGGCAGCCTCCCCCAGTGCGGCCAGCAACTTGGCAATGCGATCGGCATCGGTGACGCCATACCGCGACGAGTAGACACCGGGGCGCCCCCAAGGCCGCGACTTCGAGCCCAGAGTCGTCCGCCAAGGCCCATTCCCCCATGGCCTGCGCCACCCCTGTGGCCTTCAATCGGGCGTTTTCCAAAAAGGTGCTGCCGGTTTCCGCCACTTCCACTTCCGGGGGCTTGGGCAAAAGGGTCAGGTCAAACTCCGCCAAGTATTCGGCAAATTCCCGAATTTTGCCCGCGTTGCCGCTGGCGATCGCCAACCGTTGCTGAAAAAGAACCATCCCGTGCACTGCCGACAACCCTTGCTATTATGATGGGGCTTGGGCTTTCGGTGCGCCATGAATCGTGTTTTTTCCTATGGGTTGGGAACCTGTCTGGCCGCAGGGTTTGCCCTGGGTGGTCTGCCGGCTTTGTCCCAAACCTTGGCCCAAAACAATGTGGTGATCTTTGGACCCAACCGAGACGCTACTTTGTCCTACATTCTGCCCAATCGGCGACCGGGGGTGCGGGGCAGCCGCTACCGTTTCTTTGCTCCGTTGCCCAGCGATCGCGCCGTGGCCGAACTGCAGATTCTATATCCGGCACCCTTTGTGGGTGTTTTCAACCCCGAGCGGATAACGGTTTTGGATCGCCGCACCCAAAAGCCCTATACTGTGGAACGGGCGATCGCCGATCCAAGCATTGGCAGCCTGCGCCTGGTGTTTGCCGAGCCCATTCCGGCAGCTCCCAACCGAGACCTGGAATTGGCGATCGCCGACGTGAGCAACCCCCGCCAAACCGGCATGTATCCGATCGAAGTGCGGGCCCTCGGCACCGAAGCCAATCCCCTCTTCCAGTATCTTGGTCAGTGGTTGGTGTCTATTTATTAGGTTATCCACACCATGGGCGACACTGTGATCCGGGTGGAAAACCTGGGCAAGAAGTACACCATCGGCCACCAAGGCAAGGGCTACGGCTCTTTCCGGGAAATGCTAACCGGCCGTTGGCAAAAACTCTGGTCAGCCAAGCCTTCCTTGGCCGAAGCCTACCGCGAAGAGTTTTGGGCCCTGCAGGATGTAAATTTTGAAGTCAAACGGGGCGATCGCCTGGGCATCATTGGGCGCAACGGGGCGGGCAAATCCACATTGCTGAAAATCCTCAGCCGCATCACCGAACCAACCACCGGTCGGATTGCGATTCGGGGACGGGTTGCTAGCTTGTTGGAAGTGGGCACCGGCTTTCATCCCGAACTGACCGGCCGGGAAAACATTTTTCTGAACGGGGTGATCCTCGGCATGAAGCGCCGTGAAATTCAACGCAAATTCGATGAAATTGTGGCGTTTGCCGAAGTAGAAAAATTCCTCGACACCCCGGTAAAGCACTATTCTTCGGGGATGTACGTGCGATTGGCGTTTGCGGTGGCGGCTCACCTCGACCCGGAAATTCTAGTGGTGGATGAAGTGTTGGCCGTAGGCGATGCCGCCTTCCAGAAAAAGTGCCTGGGCAAAATGGAAGATGTGGCCGAAAAAGAAGGGCGTACGGTGTTGTTTGTCAGCCACACCATGTCGGCGATCGCCAAATTGTGTCAGCAGGTGATTTGGTTAGCACAGGGAAGTATTGTTCAAGGGGGAGCCCCTAGTACCGTAATTGGGCAATACTTATTAGCCGGTGCGGAGCGTTCAGGGGAAGTCTATTTTTCTGAAACATCTGCATTGGATTCACGTTGCCATCTCAAAAGGGTTTGTCTTCTCACAGAGTCTCTAGAAAAGTCATCTATATTTGATGTTTTGAAACCAATTTGTTTACAGATAGAGTATGTCCTAAATCAAAAAGTTGCAAACCTAGAAATATCGCTACGCATTTCAAACTCCAACGGTATTGTAGTCTGCTCTTCAAATCGTTCAGATTCTATTGATTATCCAATCGACAAGGGGCTTCATCTCATTAGCATCAAAATACCGAAACTCTTTTTGGTTCCTGGAACCTATAGCCTCTCTGTTGGCATTCATGTTCCTGGCACAGAGGTTTTAGGTTTTTACGAAGACATTATGAGTTTTGAAGTAAAAGAAACTGGAAGTCCTATGGCCATTTATGAAGGCTGGAACTATGGCGTGGTTTTGCAAATTGGCAGTGGCTTGAGGAGACGATGTAGTTTATGAAAATACTGAAATTGCTAAGGCGGCTCGTACGCAGGTTGACTGGTCGAGAATTGTATTCTCAGCTGTCCGATCAGGTGATGAATTTGGAATTGCGCTTACAGAAAATAGAGACCGTCTTGGGTAGGATCGAGAATCGACAACTGCGAGATCGAGAAGAGAAGGGGTATGCTTCCCAATCTCTTGCCGAATGGGAGTTTCAAGTATTTTCCCAATCTGGGCAAGACGGAATCATTCAGTACCTGATTCGCAACGTTAAAGTTCCCAATACAAAATTTATTGAATTTGGTGTGCAAAACTATCGAGAAGCCAACACTCGTTTTTTGCTGATGAACAACAATTGGTCAGGACTGATTATGGACGGGGATGAGAGCAACATAGAAGCTATCCGAAAAGATCCAATCTATTGGCGGCACGATCTCAAAGCAGATTGTTGTTTCATCACGGCGGAAAATATCAACAAAATTCTGCACGATCGCGGTTTCGTTGGAGACATCGGCTTGTTGTCGATTGATATAGATGGCAATGATTACTGGGTTTGGCAAGCCCTGGAAATCGTCAAACCAGCGATTGTGATTTGTGAATACAACTCAAGGCTAGGAGATACAGAGGCTTTGGTAGTACCCCATCAACCAGATTTTTGCATTAGCAAAGCCCATCCCTCTTGGCTTTACTATGGGGCGTCTATCCAAGCACTTTGCCTATTGGCAAGTCGAAAAGGCTATGCATTCTTGGGGTGTAATGCTTTTGGCAATGATGCTTTTTTTGTCCGGCGCGACCTGATGACATCCAAACTCTGTGAAGTCTCGCCTGAAATGGGATTTGTGTCGGGAAAATTCTTACAGGCTCGAGATGATTCTGGAAAACTGGTACGGCTTTCTCCTCAAGAAGAAAAAGGTATCCTCTCATCTCTAAATTTTGTTCGCGTTTCTTGAAGTAGGTAGTGCTGTGACTATAAACCCATTGTCCAACCAACCAAACACGAGAACCTTACGGTGTCCCATATCCTCATCTCCCATGGAGTATGCATTTACCGCCAAGGTATTGAATGCTTACGACGTGGACTATTTCTATTGCCAAGCTTCCGGACTGCTGCAAACAGAACTTCCGTACTGGTTGGATCATGCCTATCAAAATGCCATTTCAGATTTAGACGTGGGAATTCTTCTACGCAACGAGACCAATGCTCAAGTGCTTCCTTGGCTTTTAGAGCTTTTGGAATTTGTGGATAAATCCATAGTAGATGTTGCTTGTGGCTACGGTATTCTCCCCCGTATGCTGCGCGATCGTGGATTTGACTGCTATGGCTTTGATAAATACTGTCAAAATCTGTTTGCCAAACACTTTGAGCCTCCCCTAGGATTGAATGCTGGGCTCCTTTTGGCATTCGAGACTTTAGAGCATGTCTTTGATCCAGTGTCTTTTTTGGAAGAAGTGTTTACCAGATTTAACTGTCGAAATCTGATTTTTTCAACTTTGACTTTTGAGGATTCTATACCAACCTTAGATTGGTGGTACTACGTGTTTGAGACTGGTCAACACATCACATTTTATCAGCCTCGTACCCTGTCAATGATTGCAGAAAAACTAGGATGTTATTATTTGAGTCTGAGCCCTGAATTACATTTGTATACGGAGAAACCCTTGTCATTTATCCAAGGAAATATAATTACAAGTCGTCGTCTTCTGAAAGCCTATACTTTTTGGTACAATCATCTTAAGCGCTCTAAGAAGATGAGCAAGCTGTCTGAAGACATGAGCTACATCAAACGAAAATTTGATAGTAAATTCAAGAATTTAGTTGAAAATCAAGAAGATACTGACTAAGAAAAAACAACGTTATCGTGATCTGTGTCACAGCCCAGTTCCAAAATGAAGGAAGAAAACTGCTGAGTTGGATACATTACAAATTTACTTCTACGCCAAACCCAAAAGCTACTCCAGTTCTGAGCAACAATGTTGCAGAATTCCTCAAGGTTCATGCCAGAGCGCATCAGACCATAGGGCTAAACTTCCATGACGGCTGGCAAACCACGGGATAGAAGGTTGGTTGCTCCTTTGAGAGCATAGCCCTCGTACCCCTGGATATCCATCCAAATAAGTGATAGGTCTTCAGACCAATTTTGAGGCAAATTTTCTACTAAGTCATCAAGTTTTTGTGCTGGAATCCGAGTTGTTTTCCGTTGGGATTCTTGATACAAGTCCGGCAAGTCAAGCTCTTCTGGAGGTAAAGCGTTTGCTCTGATACGATGGTCGCCAAAATTGCTGGTACTCAACTCAAATAAGACCTCTCCCGCTTGCTCCGCCGCGGCCACAGGAAAACAGACTACCCTATCTCCAAAACCATTCAAAGCAATGTTGTATTGCAGCAGAGAGAAGTTTTGGGGTTCTGGCTCTATGGCAATAGCCCGGGCAAACTCTCCGGTGTGCAACATCCCAATGGATGTAATTCCAATGTTGCCCCCAATGTCTAAAATGGTTCCCATCCCTTTTCCAGGGCACTTACCCATTTCCCGCAACAAAGATACGGCATTTTGCATGAAGTCCAATTCAAAATTGCCGGCAAAGTACAAGCTGCGACTGATGACGCTGTCGGCTGCCGTGATCCGAAATTTTCCCTGGGGCGTAGCAATTTCTAAAAATGCTCCATTGTGACTGGCCCTCTCCCACGCCGATAGTTTTTGTTCGGTTCGAATGGTATTCGCGATTTGACGGAGCAATCGGCGCAGGTTCATGGGAGGGGGCAGTCAAGGCTAACGATGTCTTTATCATACTTGTAGGGGGCGATCGCCGACGTGAGCACCCCCCGCCAAACCGGCATGTATCCGATCAAAGTTCGGGCCCTTGGCTCTGAAGTCAATCCCCTCTCCCCGGTTCCCGAGCCTGCCGCAGGAGGGAGCGGGCTGGGGTGAGGGCAAAACCAATCACGTCAGCTTGGGGGTGTGGGCCAAAATCTCGCGAATGGTTTGGGCCGCGGTACCGTCGCCAAAGGGATAGCGGGGGACGGCCATTTGCCCGTAGGCCACCGAATCCTGCAGCAGTCGGCCAATGGCTTCGACAAGGGTAGGGGTGTCGGTACCCACCAGTTGGGCGGCCCCGCAGGCGATCGCTTCGGGCCGTTCGGTGGTTTCGCGGAGGATGCACACCGGTTTGCCGAGGGCAGGGGCTTCTTCTTGGAGACCGCCGGAGTCGGTGGTGAGCAGGTGGCAGCGTTGGAGGGCCCCCACCAACTGAAAGTAATCCAGGGGTTCCACCAGGTGGGCGCGGGGGTGCTTGCCCAACCAATTTTGGAGGGGTTGGCGCACAACGGGATTGGGGTGCAACGGCAACAGGAGGGCGGTATCGGGGAAGCGATCGAGCAGCGTCAGCCAGGCTTGGGCGATGTGGGCCAGGGGTTCGCCCCAATTTTCGCGGCGGTGGAGGGTGGCCAAAATCACCCGTTGGCGCGACCAATCCAGACCGGGAACGGGACAGTCGGGGTGTTGGGCGGCGGCATAAAGCAGGGCATCGATCGCCGTGTTGCCGGTTTCATGGATGGCGCCGGTGACCCCCGACCGTTGGAGGTTGGCGACGGCGGCGGCGGTGGGGGGCAAAGTGGAGGGAAGCAATTTGGGAAATCAGGCGGCGGTTGGCTTCTTCGGGGTAAGGATTCCAGAGGTCATCGGTGCGCAACCCGGCTTCGACGTGGGCCACTGGAATTTTGTGGTAGAACGCCCCCAGGGCGGCGACAAAAGCGGTGCTGGTATCGCCTTGCACCATCACCCAATCCGGAGGCTCGGCTTGGTAAAGGGGAGCCAATCCGGTCAAAGCGCGGGCGGCAATTTCGGTGAGGGTTTGGTGGGAAGTCATGATCGCCAAGTCGCGATCGGCCGTAAACCCAAAGCGATCGGCCACCTGCTGCACCATTTCGCGGTGTTGACCGGTCAGCCACACCCGCACCCGAAAGCGGGCATCTTCCTGCAAACAGCGGATCACCGGGGCCAATTTGATGGCTTCGGGACGGGTACCGAGCACGATCGCGATGTGAAGGGTCATTGACGGGTAGGGGGGGGCGCAGGGGCAGAGGGGGCAACCAAGGGCACAACCAAAGCATAGAGCCCGTAGGCCGCCAGCATCAGGACGACGGCCCGGCCCAAGTTGGCCAGCAGCACGCCCCATTGGAACGCGGGTGCCGGCTGCTCGTGGGGCAAAGCGGTGTAATCGTAGGGCGAGGGCAACTGTTGGCGGAATTCGCGGGCGGCCGAGGTATCGATAAAGGCATTGAGGTCACCGGAGGTTTCGGGGGAACCGCTGCTGGGGAGGTGGGGCGCTGCGGGCTCGGGGGGGGAGGGAATCCGCAAAACCACCCGCTAAATCGCTGGTCAAATCGCTGGTGAGGTCGGCCAAAAGGTCGTCCGAGGCTTTGGGCTGATCGAGGGCAGTCAAATCGGTGGTGCGGGCCACTTCTTCCAGCACATCCTGTTCGCTACGACCAACCATGAGATCGACCATGAGATCGCATTCCTGCACCCAGGTGGCGGCTTCGCTGCCGGCCGGCCGCCAAGATACCCGCAACCGGGGCACGTTGACGCCAATGGTCAACAACCATTTTTGGAGGGTGGTGGTCAACACTTCCCGATTGGGCACACGGATCCGCTCCCGCCCGTCGGTTTCGATTTCGACGTCCAGAAGGCGATCGCTGCGGCTCACCGCCACCAGCATGTTTTGGGATTTCAGCAGGCGGTTGAGGAGGGCGGCAATCACCTTAACGTTGCCTTGCCGCGCCAACTCCAACAAGTTGTTTGGGGCCATGTCGCTTTCCGTCGGCAAAAGCTGCACACATACTATGGGAATTTGGGCGATCTGACGGCCAATTTCTCGGTTTCTTCGGCGGCCGTAGCCTCCAAGAAAACGCCCATTCTCCGAAATTTGTGGTAGCGCTTTTCCAGGCGATCGCCGACCGGGATGGGGATCAAATCGGCCAAGACTTTTTGCAGGGCTTGTTGGAGGGTGGCGGCGGCGGCTAGGGGGTGGCGATGGGCTCCGCCCAAAGGTTCAGGCAAAATTTCGTCGATGATGCCCAGCCGCAGGAGGTCGGGGGCCGTAATTTTCAGGGCTTCGGCGGCGATCGGGGCTTTGCCGGCATCTCGCCACAAAATGGCGGCGCAGGCTTCGGGGGTGGCCACGGTGTACACCGAATGTTCAAACATCAACAGGCGATCGCCAATGCCCAGACCCAACGCCCCGCCGGAACCGCCTTCGCCAATGACGGTGCAAACAATGGGCACCCGCAGCCCAAACATTTCCCGCAGGTTGACGGCGATCGCCTCCCCTTGCCCCTGTTCTTCGGCGCTGATGCCGGGGTAGGCCCCCGGGGTATCGATGAGGGTGAGGATCGGCAACCCAAAGCGATCGGCGTGGTGCATGAGGCGCAGCGCTTTGCGGTAGCCGCCGGGGGAAGCCATGCCAAAATTGCGGGCCACGTTGTCTTTGGTATCGCGGCCTTTTTGGTGGCCCAAAATCACCACCGGTTGGCCGGCGACCGTAGCCAAGCCCCCCACCAAAGCGGGATCGTCGTTGCCCCGGCGATCGCCGTGCAGTTCCATCCAATCTTCGGCGATCGCTTGAATGTAGTCGAGGGTGCTGGGTCGCCGCGGATGCCGGGCAATCTGCATCCGTTGGACGGGGGTCAACGTGGCGAAAATCTCCCGCCTCAGGTTTTCGGCCCGGCTTTCCAGTTGCGCGATCTGGTCGGTGACGTCCACCCCGGTTTCCTGGGAAAGGGTGCGAATCTGGGCGATGCGGCTTTCCAGTTCGGCCAGGGGCTTTTCAAAATCCAACAGAATCGGGCGATCGGACATGGCAGACGGCGGCAAACTCCCGCTATTCTACCGCTTGGCCAACAGGACGGCGTAGTCGGCGACGGTGGCGCGGGGCGACAACCGAGGCAGTTCGGTTTCGCGGCCGTGGTCTACCCAACACAATACGGGGATGCGGTACTGGTATTCGGCAAACCAGGCGGCGTTGTCCAAAATGTTGCGGCTTTCGAGGGCGATCGCCAAGCCCAGGGCTTCGAGCTGCGCCAATTTGACCCGCACTTCTTCGCACAGATGACACCCGGGTTTTTCGTACAGAATCAGGGCGATCGCAGCCATGGCATCCGCAAAAACTCTCCCCATTTTCGCAGATTGGCCTAAATGTCCTAAATTTTTCGGCCGATGTCGATTTCGGGAAAGTTCGTGTACAATCGCGGCGCGCTCGCCCGGAAAGTTGGGCTTCTTGGGATGGAGTGCAGGGGGCCGCAATTTTAGCCATCCCCACCGCCGCCGGTCGCGGCATGTTATTGGGTTGTACACCGCAGGCGTTCTATGATTTCCCGATTTTGGCAGAAAACGCAGAAAACATTGTGGGCCAAGGCCGTTGTGGGCGGCGTGAGTGTTGTGGCCCTGTCGGCGATCGCCTGGGCCGCCGAAGCCCGCAATCGGTTGGAAACGTTTTCGTTGGATGTGACCAAAAACCGGATTGAGTTTGCCACCTTGGAGGGGGTCGAGCCCACAGGGCAAGTGATTGCCGATCCGACGCGAATTGTGATCGATTTGCCGGGGGCGATCTACGAAGGCAAGACGGTACGCCGCAGCATTGGTCGAGCGGTGCAGGCGGTACGGGTGGGCCGGGTCAACGACGAAACCACCCGGTTGGTGGTGGAATTTGCCCCCAACTTTCCGCTGGAAACCGATCGCCTGCGATTGCAAGCCCGATCGCCCCGCCACTGGTCGATTCAATTGCCAGAATCGGTAGCCGCCGCCAACATTCAATCGGCGGCTTTTGTTTGGCCTTTGGTGGGCACCCTCACCGCGGGTTTTGGTTGGCGGATTCACCCCATTACCAACCAGCGCCGCCTGCACAAAGGCATTGATATTGCCGCGCCCATTGGCACCCCGATCTTGGCCGCGGCGGCGGGTACGGTGGTGGCCGCCGGTTGGGACGATGGCTATGGCAATTTTGTGGAGTTGCAACACGCCGACGGCAACCGCACGTTGTACGCCCACGCCCATCGGTTGTTGGTGCAAAAAGGCATGACCGTCCGCCAAAGTCAGGCGATCGCCGAGGTGGGTTCCACCGGCCGCAGCACGGGCCCGCACCTGCATTTTGAAGTGTTAGCCGAAGGCACCAACCCGATCGACCCGATGGCTCTTTTGCCCCAGCGGTATGTTTTGTTTGACGTGGCAGCCCGCTGAACAGGTGCTACCCCAAGGACTATCACCACGGGGCTGAGGCATGGCGCCAACCTGGTAAGCGACAGCCCTGCCTGGGAAGTTTTGTGATGGCAACGGTTGCTAGAGAGTGTCGTCAAAACGGTTTAGCCCACAATGCAATGAAGCCGTGTTTTTGGCATGGCGTGTGGCAATGCCACGCCACTGCTTGAGCTGTGGAAATGCGTTGTCTACCAAATGCCTCAGTTTGTAAAAATATAGTTATTTTAATTGAGAGTGGGACGATTATAATTGTTCCGACCGCATTTACTCCCCTCTCCCTCAATGGGAGAGGGGTTAGGGGTGAGGGCAAGACTGTCGCAAACATATTTGAAACTATAGTCGCAAGCAGTTTTGTTAGGACAGGGTGCAGGGGTGAAACCCCTAGCTGGGGGGCTGCC
>JAAUUG010000046.1 GCA_012031195.1 Oscillatoriales cyanobacterium SM2_1_8 | reverse complement strand
GGGGCTGTGCCCCCCAGCCAGGGGTGAAACCCCTGGCCCCCCCGCCCTAACCAAGGGATTTGCAGCTATAACATGGACATAGCCTTTCAGAGATAGACCATGGGTCAGACTGCCGTCCCCGCCCCAGCAACCGACTGGAAGAAACTGGCCCAAGCCCTGCGGGCGATCGTGGGCGATCGCGTCGTTTGGCGGGCCGAAGATCTGCGGGTCTACGAATGCGACGGCTTGACCGGGTACCGACAACCACCACCCCTGGCCGTATTTCCCCGCACCACCGCCGAAGTGGCGGCCATCTTGAAACTGTGCCATCAACAGCAAATCCCCTTCGTGACGAGGGGGTCGGGTACCGGTTTATCGGGAGGAGCCCTGCCCCTCGACCATGCCCTGTTGATCGTCACCGCCTTGATGAAGCAAATTTTGCACATCGACCTGGGCCAGCAGCGGGTGGTGGTGCAACCGGGGGTGATCAACAACTGGGTAACCCAAGCGGTGGCCGGGGCCGGTTTTTACTATGCCCCCGACCCCTCCAGCCAAAGCATCTGCTCCATTGGCGGCAACGTTGCCGAAAATTCGGGGGGGGTGCACTGCCTCAAATACGGCGTGACCACCAACCACGTTTTGGGACTAAAACTGGTGTTGTCCGACGGCGAGACAGTGGAGGTGGGGGGCATGGTGGCGGAAATGCCCGGCTACGATTTGACGGGGGTGTTTGTGGGTTCGGAAGGCACTTTGGGGATTGCCACCGAAATCACCCTGCGGCTGCTGAAGACCCCCGAGGCGGTGCGGGTGTTGTTGGCGGACTTTGCCAGCGTGGCCGCAGCGGGAGCCGCCGTGGCTGCCATCACCGAAGCCGGGATCGTGCCGGCCGGCATGGAATGATGGACAACCTCAGCATCAATGCCGTGGAAGATACCGTGGCCAGCGGTTGTTATCCCCGGGATGCGGCGGCCATTTTGTTGGTGGAACTGGACGGCTTGGACGGCGAAGTCGAAATTTTGAGCCGGCAGGTCGAAGCCCTGTGTCGGCAGTGTGGCGCCCGGGGGATCGCCGCCGCCAGCGATGCCGAAACCCGGGCCAAACTGTGGAAAGGACGCAAAGCCGCCTTTGCCGCCATGGGGCAAATCAGTCCCGATTACTACGTCCAAGATGGGGTGATCCCCCGGACGGCGTTGCCCCAAGTGCTGGCGGAAATTGAGCAACTGGGGCAGCGGTTTGGCTATCCGGTCGCCAACGTCTTCCATGCCGGCGACGGCAACTTGCATCCTTTGATTCCGTTCGATCGCAAACAACCCCATGCCCTAGAAACCGTGGAGGAATTGGCCGGCGAAATTTTGAAACTGTGCGTGCGGGTGGGGGGCAGCATTTCGGGGGAACACGGAATTGGTGCCGACAAACGGTGTTATATGAGCGAAATGTTCAGCGAAGCCGACCTCGAAACCATGCAGTGGGTACGACGGGCCTTCGACCCGGCGGGATTGGCCAACCCCACCAAATTGTTTCCCACACCGCGCACCTGTGGCGAAGCCGCCCGCTTGCCCACGGCTCTCCCCGGTCTGGCTTTTTAACCCTGGAGGTAGTCCGTGCCCCACCCCTCAAGTTTGAGCAAGGGCCCGACCCTCCAAGAGGCCACCCTGCGGGCGGTCTGCGAAGTGTGGAACCCCGATCCCGAAGCGATCGCCTTTGTGGTGAGGCAACGCGATCGCCTGCCGGATTGGCTAAGGTTGGGGGTGGCGATGTGGTTGTGGGGGGTGGCGTTGTCCGGGTGGGGGCAAGGGAGATGGTTTCATGATTTGCCGCTCGATGCTCGACGCCAAATTCTGTGCCGGTGGCAGCAGGAATGGGTTCCCGGCCACGATTTGGTGCGGCTGTGGCAAAGCCTGGCCCTGTTTGGCAACGAACCCTAAACGCGAACTCCCCCAGTTGTCGAAGCGATCGCCCAGGTGCCATAATGAGCCAGCCTCCGAGTCGAACCGCTATGGCAATCAAAAAAGGCACCCTGGTGCGGGTGCTCCGTGAAAAACTGGAAAACAGCCTCGAAGCCCAAGCCAACGACACCCGTTGGTCCAGTTACATCTTTGAGCAAAACGGCGAAGTTGTAGAGCTGCGAGGCGACTATGCCCAGATAAAGTTCGCCTGCGTGCCCACCCCCCCCAGTTGGTTTCGCTGCGATCAATTGCAAGAAGTTTCGTAAATTCCGCCGCAACCATTCTCGTTAATCACCTTCGTTTCAGGGAGAACCAAGTATGGCCGGATTGGGACAGCATTTGCATGGCATCCAACACATCGGGATTACGGTCGAAAACCTGCCCAAGTCTTTGGAGTTTTACCTCGAAGTGTTGGGGGGGCAACTGGTGGTCGGAGAAACCAACCTCACGGGGGACACCATTCAAAACACCCTGTTCCAAGCCGAAGAACTGGCGGGAGATGCCACCATCCCCAACTTGCGGGATGGGATCCCAGGACTCGATGTGCGATTCATTTCCTTTGGCAACGCCGTGGTCGAACTGATTCACTTCCGCGATCGCCAATTGAGCCCGGAAGCCCCCAGCATCCTGACGCGATCGCCCTCTCATATTGGCAGCATCGGCCGCAAACACTTGTCGTTTGAAGTCAAAGAAACCATCGACCTCACGGAATTTGCCCACGAACTGGAAGCCGAATGCGCGCGGCGGCAAATTCCCAACGTGGTGTGCAACCGAGTGGTGCGGGTGCGTACCCCCGAAGAACGCGCCGCCTTGCCCCGCCAAGCCAATGCCTTCAAATTTTGGGATGAAGCCGGTCAACCGGCCCAAGATTGGGGAGATTTTGAAGGATGGTCGCTGTTCTACTGCAAAGGCCCCAACGACGAACAGCTAGAATTCAACCAGGTTACGCGAAACGTCAAAACCCTGTTTAACCAAGGCCGCGATACCTACAACCAGGTTCATCGCACCCAATTTACGGCCTAGGGGTACCCCTTCCAGTACAATGTGGCCTAGATGAAGCCAGAGGCGGGATTTGCTCGCCAACTTTTACCTGAGCCTTGATCTGAACTTTGATCTGAACTTTTAGTAGCGCAGGAGTCCGCATGAGCGATCGCTTTCCCGGTAGCCCTACCCACCGCGTTTTGAGCCTGTTTTCCCGTGGGGAAGCCTTTGATTCGGCCGGGTTTATCACATTTTTCACCGACACCCCCACTTACCAGTTTGGCAATTTTGAAGTTTGCTTGAACAAAGAAGCCATCAAAGCCTCGGCGGACAACTTCTTCAACAACATCAATGCGGTGTACCACGAAATCAAAATGATGTGGGAACACGGCAACAGTGTGTTCGTGGAAATGGACGTGCAATACTGGCGCAAAGACAATTCTTACATCTCCCTCCCCTGTTTTGATATCTTCCGGATGGAACCCGGCACCGATCTGTTTTCGGAATTGCGGATTTTCATGGATGTGAACCCGGTGTTTGAGCCGTCACGGGCAGCGGCGGCCAATGCCTCGGTGCTCACCCATGCCGAAGGCCAAACCTTGGTGGCCCCCGGCACCATGAAGCGTTTCTTTGCGGAAAACCCCGAAGGCAAGCGGCGGGTAGCCGAAGGGTTCGTCCCCAAATGGGTAACCAGCGGTCCCCAGTGGGAATTGGGACAATTCTAAACGGAGCCTTGGGTTCGCGCCGGGCAAAGGGGGGCCGTGCCCTCAACTGCTTTTTTCCATGTTTTCTGGCTGTGTCTTGAACTCCATGCCTCCAACCGGCAGGCGATCGCAGCAAGTTGATGGCTCAAGCTGACTCAGATACAGCTATAGCTGTGAATATAGTCAATTTAGTTAAGAATGAAACGACCACGATTGTTTTGATTGCCTTTACTCCCCTCTCCCTTCCTGGGAGAGGGGCTGGGGGTGAGGGTGAGATTGTCGCAAACACATTTGAAATGACTATAACTTGGTGAGGATGGAGTGTCGCGGGGTAAAGCCCCTAGGTGGGAGCCTCGGCATGAGCGCTCAGCCGAACGGCGCAGCCCCCCCTTTTCCTTAGATGTCCGAACCTACCCAGGTACAGCTACAAGCCTTTCCCAATTGAAGCAGCGTTTTGGAAACAAAGGATTCGGTCATGTCAAATGCCTTGCTTGAGAAAGTGGAAACCATGGTGGGAGCCCTCACCGCCAACGACTGGGAGCGGGCCAAAACGTTTTATGCCGCCGACATGTTGTATCGCGTAGGCAGCGGCGAGCCAATGTATGGCCCTCAAGCCGCCGTCGATTTTCTGAGCAACTTTTACCAGACCGTCACCCCCGCCGACCACGAATTGCGGGGAGCTTGGCAAATGGACGATCGCACGGTGGTGGTCGAGATGGATGCGCGGTACAACCGGGTGGCCGACGGGAAAAAAATTTCGGTGGCTTGCTGCGATGTGTACCGGTTCAACGAAGCCGGGTTGATTGCCGAGTGGCGGGTTTATCCGGACATCACCCCCGTCTTTCAGGCTTAGCCCATGACAATGGCGGCAAGATTCGCTAAGCTGTAGGGGCCAGGGCTAGTAGCTCAGTCGTATAGAGCAACCGCCTTCTAAGCGGTCGGTCGAAGGTTAGAGTCCTTCCTAGCCCGTTTTTTGGGTTGCCTACCGGAGCAAAACATGAAGATCCCGACAGCCACCTACCGCCTCCAATTTCGGCCCGAATTTGACTTCGCACGGGCGATCGCGTGGTGCCCTACCTCCAGGAATTGGGGATATCGGATATCTACGCCTCGCCGATTTTTGAAGCACGGCGGGGCAGCACCCACGGTTACGATGTGGTGGATGTCAACCAAATTCGCCAAGAGTTGGGGGGGGACGAAGCCCTCGATCGCCTGCTGGATAAGGTTCAACGCCATGGTTTGGGCTGGCTCCAAGACATTGTGCCCAACCACATGGACTTCAGCAGCGAAAATCCATTGCTGGTGGACTTGCTGGAAAACGGCCCCGACTCCCAATACCGCGATTATTTTGACATCAACTGGGAGCACAGCTACGAATCGTTGCGGGGTCGGTTGCTGGCGCCCTTTCTGGGAAATTTCTACGGCGAGTGCTTGGAAAACGGCGAACTGCACCTCCGCTACGACGTGCGGGGTTTCAGCGTTTGGTATTACGACTGGCGGTTTCCGTTGCGGCTGGAGTCCTATTCCGCCATTTTGGCCTACAACCTGCAACACTTGCGGGAAACCTTGGGGCGCAACCATCCCGATTTCATTAAGTATTTGGGGCTATTGTACTCCCTGAAGTACCTGGCTTCGGGCCAAGAGGGCCGCGAGCGCTACGATCAAATTTTCTTCATCAAACACATGTTGGCAGAGTTGTGGGTCGGCAATGCCGACATTCGCGACTTTTTGGAAGCCAACCTGCAGGTGTTCAACGGCGAAGCCGGTCAGCCGGAGAGTTTCGATCGCCTGGATCGCCTGTTGCGGGAGCAATTTTTCCGACTGGCCTTTTGGAAAGTGGGCAACGAAGAACTGAATTATCGTCGATTTTTCACCGTCAACGATCTGATTTCGGTGCGGGTGGAGGCCGAAACCGTATTTCACCAATCCCACGATTTGATTGTGCGGATGGTCAAAGCCGGTAAATTTACCGGTTTGCGGGTGGATCACATCGATGGTTTGTACGATCCCAAGCAGTATTTGCAGCGATTGCGGGAAACCGTTGGCGATACTTACGTTGTGGTCGAAAAAATTCTCGAATACGAAGAAGGGCTGCGCTCCGATTGGGCAACCCAAGGCACCACCGGCTACGAAGCGTTGCAACGATTGGACGGGATTTTTTGCCGAGAAAGCAGCGCCGAAGAGTTCACGCGCATTTACCACCGCTTTTTGGGCCATGGCTTGGATTGCGATGCCCTGTTGACCGCCAACAAGCGGTTGATTGCCGAAAAGCACTTGGCGGGCGACATCGACAATTTGGCCCACTTGCTCAAACAATTGGCCGAAAACTATCGCTACACAAGCGATTTTACCCTGTTTGGCTTGAAGACCGGCTTGTTGGAAATTGTGACCGCATTTCCGGTATACCGCACATACATTTGTGCCGACGGCCTCAGCCGCAGCGATCGCGAACATTTGGAAAAAGCCCTGGAAGCGGCCCGAGAGCGGGCGCCGCTTTTCAAAAGGAACTGGAATTCATCGGGCGTTTTTTGTTGCAGGAATTTGATCGTTCCTTGTCGGAAGCCGAGCGGGAGCAGTGGTT
This sequence comes from Oscillatoriales cyanobacterium SM2_1_8, assembly GCA_012031195.1. Lineage (GTDB taxonomy): Bacteria > Cyanobacteriota > Cyanobacteriia > Pseudanabaenales > Pseudanabaenaceae > UBA8156. Next base: position 7,554 of record JAAUUG010000046.1, on the reverse strand, counting down.
ATCGTTTGCCCGCCGCCTGCAGCAATACACCGGGCCGCTGATGGCCAAGGGGTTGGAAGATACCGTGATGTATTTGTACAACCGTCTGTTGTGCCTCAACGAGGTGGGCGGTTCGCCGATGCGGTTTGGGGTACCGGTCGAGGAATTTCATCAATTCAATCAGCAGCAGCACGGTTGCTTTCCCCACGGCTTAACGGCGACGGCCACCCACGACACCAAACGGGGCGAAGACACCCGGGCCCGGTTGCAAGTGTTGTCGGAAATGCCTGGGGAGTGGGAATCCCGGTTGCAGCGGTGGCGAGAACTGAACTTGCCTCACAAAACCCAGCGGGGTTTGCCCGCCGCCAACGACGAATACGCTCTGTACCAGACCTTGGTGGCCGCATTTCCGTGGGGCAGTTCCGATCTCACAGAATTTGCCGAAAGGGTGCAAGCCTATGCCCTGAAGGCGGTGCGGGAGGGCAAAACCAATTCTTCGTGGCTGCGGCCCGATGCCGCCTACGAAACCGCTTTGCAGGATTTTTTGATGGGGGTGTTGGCCCCTGACAGCGCTTTTTTGGCGGATTTTGTGCCGTTTCAACAGGAAATTGCTCGGTACGGGGTTTACAATTCCCTGTCCCGCACGGTGCTGAAGTTGGCCATGGTGGGGGTGCCCGACTTTTACCAGGGCTGTGAACTGTGGGATTTGAGTTTGGTCGATCCCGACAACCGGCGATCGGTGGATTACGGTCTGCGGCAACGGTTGTTGGCGGCGGTCAAAGCCCAGGTGGCGGCCAATCCGATCGCCGCTTTGGGGGAATTTTTGCAAACGCCGGCCGATGGCAAAGTCAAGCTGTTTTTGATTTGGCGGGGGTTGCATTTGCGGCAGCAGTACCCCGAAGTGCTGCAACGGGGGGAATACATCCCGTTGTCGGTTTTGGGCAGTTTGCAAAATCATGTGGTGGCCTTTGCCCGGGTGTTCGATCGCCAAGCGGTGGTGGCGATCGCCCCTCGTTTTTATGCGGGTCTGGTCAAAGCGCAGGAATTGCCCTTGGGCGATCGGGTTTGGCAGGAGACCCGGTTGGTATTGCCGCCGGGTTTGGACAGCACTTGGCAAAATGCCTTGACCGGGGAGACCCTCGTTCTCCAAGAAAGCACCCTGTGGTTGCGGGACGCCCTCCAACATTTTCCGGTGGCGTTGCTCTGCCTCCAGGATACTGCCGAGGGTTAGGGCATCGTCGGCCCGTTGTCCGGTAGGATAGGGTAGGCGTTTGCGTAAACCCAGCATGGCCAACCGCGATCACTTGCAGTTGTTGCGAAAGAGCATCGACGACTGGAACGGATGGTTTGACCGGTACGCCGATCGCCAGAAAGTAGACCTCAGCATGGCCGATCTCAGCGAACGGGATTTGTGCGATGTGAACCTGCGGGCGAGCAATTTGCGGGGCATCAGCCTCCGCAGCAGCAACCTGAGCCGGGCCAACCTGCGGGGGGCAGATCTCACCATGGCGAACCTCAGCAAAGCGTTTTTGGCTGGGGCCAACCTCAACGAAGCCTGTTTGCGGATGGTGAACTTGGGGGGAGCCTCGTTGGGCAGCACGACCCTCCGCCATGCCGATCTGCGGGGCAGCAATTTGATCGACAGCGACTTTCGCTCGGCCGACCTTAAGTTTGCCGATTTGGGTTTGGCCAACCTCGAAAAGCCAATTTCCATGTGGCCATCCTCACCGGCGCTTACCTGGTGCGGGCAATCGCCACGGAGATCTGCGCGATCGGGGCAGATCTCAGCCGGGCCAACCTCAGCGAAGCCAATTTTTCGCGGGCCGACCTCAGCGAATCCACAGCCGCCGGGATCGATGCGATCGGCACCAACTTTTGCGAAGCCTCGTTGGACGAGTGCAACCTCAGCCGGGCCAATTTGGTGGGGGCCAACTTTTTCGGTGCCCGTTTGTTGGGAGCGGATTTGGTGGGAGCCGACTTGATGGGGGCCAACCTCAGCAAAGCCGTGTTGGTGGGGGCCGACTTCAGCCGCAGCAATTTGTTTGGGGCGACCCTCACCGGGGCCATTTTGCAGGATACCAAGTTGGTCGGCGCCATCCTTCCCGACGGCAGCACCCAAAGCTAGGTGCAAGCCCGGTTTCCCCATACCGAGGCGGGTCGCCGTCTCCTGATTGAACCCGCGTTCAAGTTGGGATTGGGGGTTCAGCGCCCCTTTGTGCTAGGTTAGAGAGCTGCATACGGGGAGGGGCCATGATGAGATTTCGCGCCTTGCTGCAACGGTTGCTGCCGACGACGGAGCTATGGGTCGAAGGAGAAGACCCGGAAATTTTGGGGGTGGCCCCCCTCGATCGCGCCACGGCCCAAGACCTTTCCTTTCTGGAAAACCCACGGTTTTATGGAGCCCTGGCCACCACCCAAGCCGGTGCGGTTTTGGTGGGCAACGAGCCGCAGGCGATCGCCCGGTTGCGGGAACGTCAAATTCCCTTTGCCCAGGTGCCCCAGCCCCGTCTGGCGTTTGCCCAGGCGATCGCCCTGTTCCATCCCCCCCAACGGCCGCAGCCCGGCATTCACCCCACGGCTGTGCTGGGGGAAGGGGTGCAGGTGGGGCGCAACGTGTTTGTGGGGCCCCGGGCGGTGATCGGCGATCGCTGTCACCTGGCCGACGATGTGGTGGTGCACGCCGGCACCGTCTTGTATGCCGATGTGACCGTGGGGGCCCGCACCGTGATCCATGCCAACGGCACCATCCATGCCCATACTGTCCTGGGCGCGGACTGCCTTTTGCACAGCGGCGTGGTGGTGGGGGATGAAGGATTCGGGTTCGTGCCCACCCCGGACGGCACTTGGTACAAAATGCCCCAAGTGGGGCGGGTGGTGTTGGGCGATCGGGTGGAAGTGGGCAGCAACAGCACGATCGATCGGGGCTCCCTCCAGGACACCGTGATTGGCGCCGGCACCAAAATCGATAACCTGGTGCAAATTGGCCACGGTTGTCGGCTCGGCGAAAATTGCCTGCTGGCGGGCCAAGTGGGTTTGGCCGGCGGCGCCGAACTGGGCAAAAACGTCACCCTGGGGGGCCAAGTTGGGGTCAGCAACCACATTCAAGTTGGCGAAGGGGTGATGGCCGCCGCCAAGACCGGCATTGCCAGCGATGTGGCCGCCCACAGCCAAGTGATGGGCTATCCGGCGATTCCCCTCACCACCTTCCGCAAAGCCAGCGCCATCTTCCGCCGTCTGCCCGAAATCTATAAACTGGTAAAACAACTTACCCCCAACGATCGTGACCTCGAACCCTCCGAACCTCAAGACCGCTGAAGAAATGTTCCAACAAGGGTTTGAACGGTACAAAGCCGGCGAACCCGCCAACGACTTGATCCCCGTCTTCCAAGAAATCACCGAGCGTCAACCCAAAGTCGCCAGCGGCTGGATTTGTCTGTCCTGGCTGTACCTCCTGGAAAATCAAGCCCCCGCCGCCGCCAAAGCCGCCCAAAAAGCGGTCAAACTCAGCCCCGAAGATCCCCAAGGCCGGATCAACCTGGCGATCGCCCTCCTCGAAACCAAACAACCCGGCGTGCGCGAACAGGTCGAAGCCGCCGCCAACTGGTTGCTGCTCATGTCCGACCTCAAAGCCGAAATCGTGTCCAATTTTGAAGATGGTTTGCGCCGTCGTCCCGATTGGCCCGCCCTGCTCAAAGTCCGCAGTTGGCTTCTGGAAGAGGTTTAGCGCTCTCCCTGCTTTGGATCTAGCCACACAACGTCGCAAAACGTAACCTTGCCCCAACCCCGTTGTCGAAATTCTTTACGAAGATTGTCATTAGCCAATGATAGTCTGGATACACTTCTTCGATTAACAATTCAAATATATGGGGTTGATGACAATGGATGCTTTAGATAACAAAACCATGGTAGAGGCGCACGCAGAGGACAACGCGGTGCAGCAAGTGGAGGTCAAGCCCGAAACGCGGAACCACAAAGGGAGCTTCATTGTGGAGGCTACCTATCAATTGGTGGACATCGATCGCAACGGGTGGGCACTGATTTGCTTGGATGAGTACACTTGCCACTACGTCGATCCGGACGATTTGAATTTGGGTTAGGGATAGGGCCCCCCGGGTTGCCAACCCTCAAACTCTCAAGGTCAAATTTCAAAATCAAGCAAAAAGTTAAACCTGCTGGAACCTCCGGCAGGTTTTTGATTGGGTCAGCGGTAAAATGCCATTGGGTTTTGTAACCCCGAGTACCGTTCAGGGCAAAGGAATCGGAGAACATGAACACGGTGTCCTATAGCCACGATCAAATCGCTGTTTGGTTGCGTGGATTGGCGCAAATCGCCCGAGCCGATGGCCATTTTAGCCGTGAAGAAGAAGAACTCATTCGGGCTTTTGCCGCCCACAATCCGGAAACGATGGCAGGGGGGGAAGCCCAATCCTTGCCCTCCGTTGAGCCCGCCGAACTGGCGATGGTTTTGGGGGTGAAAACGGCGATCGCCGAGAGTTTTTTTGCGTACGGCCGTGGCGATCGCCTTGGTGGATGGAGAGTATTCCGACGCTGAGGATCGTCTGATTCAGCAGTACGCCCAAGCCCTGCAATGCGAGGCCGACATCATGAACCAAATTCGTGCGAACCTGGGAACCCGTCCGGAGGCCCATCCCGACGTGTTGGCACCGCTCAAAAACTGGTTGGATGGGATGGCCATCCAGGATGCCCGCATTGCCCGTACCCTTTGCCACCTGATTCCGTCCCAGTGTCCATTTGAAAGGGATGTGGTCTTGTTTGGCAAAAAGGTGGCCCACATTCCGGCCATGTGCAAAATCAATCCGCTGTACGATCAGTTGATGGGGTTGCGGTTCCGCGCCCTCAGTTACCTCGCCGACGAGTGCCGCGAAGACGTATCGGAGTTCTGTTGACCCCTGGCATTGCCTCACCAAAGTGTGATTTACAGCTACAGCAGTCTTCTTCGACAACCTCGGCACTGCGATGCCCCGCACACCCGCGCCAGCCCTCGCAGGAACCGGGGAGAGGGAGCCAAAACGCCTCTGGTTCCCCTTCGTGGAGAAGGGGTTAGAGTTCGGCAAGTTTTGAGGTGGCGAAGTCGATGTAGGGCTGATAGGAGATGGCTGTACCGATCGCCGCAACCCGCTGTAATCCCAATCTGGCTTCCTCTGGGCGATCGCACTTGAGCAGGGCGGGAATGATGTACCAGCGGAGGTTCCGGCCTTCGCTGTAAAGATCGCCGATGGCAACGTAAATTTCCTGGGCCGCCAGAAAATCCACCATGCTTTCTGCGGGGTTGGCTTTGAGATTTCCCAACGCGCAGAGCACGTTGGCTTCGCCGAGCCGATCGCCGATGGGGCGATAAAACTGCAACGCCGCTTCGTAGCGCTCCAGGGCTTCATCCCGGCGATCCAGAAATTGCAGCACGTCCCCGATCGCTCTTAACGTATTGGCATAGGTCTGGCGTCCTGCGGGTTGGGGGTGCCATTCCCGCACGATGCGGCTGTAGGTCTCCAACAAAATCCCAAACCCACCGCGAAACTTGTAAAACTGCTCGATCGTGTTTGAGCCGTAGGGGTCGGTGAAAATCTCTTGCTGCAAAACCTCAAATGCGGCACCGTATTCCCCCAATTCGCACCGATGGTGGGCCATTTCGGCATAGGGGGCCGCTGCGCCCACCGCATCCGTGGGCAAAAGTTTGGCGGGGCCCAGGGTTTCGTAATGGGCTATGGCCCGCCGGTGCTGGGCCGCCAAATCCGGTACCTGCCGTTGCACCAACTGCGCCACAAAGGGTTGCAGTACATACTTTCCCTCGTCTTGGGTTAAATCCACAAAAGCCCGCCGCCGCAACTGGTGCAGGTGCTCCTTGGTTTCCGGTTCCGGTTGTCCCGTCAACTGCGCCACGGTCTGGGGGGCAAAGCCGCCGCGCAACACGCACACCGCCGCCAACACCTGCTGCTGCTCTGGCTTCAGCCGCCCGTAGCTCTGCAAAAACACCTGATCGACGCTCACCGTATCTCGCTGGTGCCGCCCCGCCAGGTCAAAAAGCGAACTCAATTCCGCCAGCCGCGCCACCGATCCCCCTTCGCCAAATGCTGCCACCAGCCAATCGGCGGCAAACCGCAGCGCCAAGGGCACGCCCCCCAACTGCGTCACCACAGCCTCAAGCTGGGCGGGTGCGCCCCCCACCTGTTTTTGTTGCCAAAAGGCCACGCCCTCCGCCGCCGTCAGCCCACCAAGGTTCAACAATTTGCCCTCGTTCCAGCCATGGGGGCGCTCCCGCGTCGTGATCAAAATTTTGCTCTGGCTGTTGCTGTCCAGCCATGCCCGCAAAAACGATTCCCACAGTGGATCGATCCAGTTTTCGTCGGCATCCAACAGCGACTCGAAATTGTCGATCGCCAGCCACCAGCGCTCTTGTTCTAGCCGCAGTACCAGTTCGGTGATGGCGTTGGCATCGACCGGCGATCGCCCCAATAGCCGCGCCGCCAAATTCAAAAAATCCCGCGAGCGATCGTTCAGGTTTATCCAGCATTTGCGTTCCGTCACATTTTCCGCAAACGCCCTGGCCGCCAAAGTGGATTTGCCGTAGCCGCCCGGTGCCAAAATCCAAAGCAAAGGCGCATTGGGAGCGGCCAACCAGCTCTGAATTTCCGCCAGGTTGGGCGATCGTCCCACCCAATCCCGCAATGAGGGCAGGGGATCGGAGAAATCGTTGGGGGTTTGCCTGCCCTCAAGGTCGGCGATCCACGAGCTTTTTTTTTCAATTTGGCGCTGCAACTGCAGCCGCTGCCCATCGTCGATCGTCCCTGCCCATTGCTGCTCTAGGGCCAAAAGCTCTGCTTTCAGCGCCGCGATCTGCTTTGCGGTGACCCCATCCATACCCGCCTCCCTCTCCTGCCATCAGCATACCGGGAAAGCCATAAAAACCTACGATTCCACCGGTTCCCTATCCCCTTGCCCCGCTATGCTAAGGGCACGCACTCCAGACACCCACCATGACCAACGCCGACAACCGCCTCAGCGCCGAACTGACCGCCGCCGACCTCGCAGCCATCCGCGCCGCCCTGGCCACCATCCAAGAAAAACTGCCTTTTTTGATTGACCTCACCCCCGAAGAAAGCAAAACCCTGGCCCGGATGGGGGACAAAAGCCGCGCCTTTGTGGCGAAGGCCCTGGAGGTGGCGGAAAGCAACCCGGAGATTTTGCCGGGCTTTTTTGAAGTATCGGAAATGCGCCAAGATTTGACCCTTTACGAAGCCCTCTATCCGGTGGCAATGCAACTGGCCCAACTCTCGGAATTGGTGAACGACACGATCGCCTTGGCGGGCAGCGAAGCCCTGACTTCGGCGCGGTTGGTGTACAAGTTTGCCAAAGCCAGCAACGTGGGGGCCGGACTGGAGCCGCTGATTGCGGACATGGGCAAACGGTTTCGGGGTCAGGGCAAGCAAAAGGGTACCCCCGCCTAAAGCCACCGCTAGGCAACCGGTTCCGGTTAAAACCCCGCGAGTTCGGTTGGAAACCCAACTGGTTCCGGTCAAAACCTCGCGAGTTCGGTTAGAAACCCAATTGTACCGGTAA
>JAAUUG010000045.1 GCA_012031195.1 Oscillatoriales cyanobacterium SM2_1_8 | reverse complement strand
CAAAACAATGGGGATCGTCGGCCAAATTGCGATCGTAAACCCCTTGACCAACCACCGGACGATCGCCCACCCAAATCAAACTGGGGATCCGGGGCGGCCCCACCGGCACACTCAACCCCGGCAAACGCACCGTTTCATAGGTTCCATCCGCCAACCGCCGGGCAACCACGGTATTGCTGGTGCCAAAGTCGATCGCGTACTCCATCCCCGCCAATCCCGCTAGTTCCGGCGCCGGGGGGTGGTGCGCGCCGAAATGTCAAACTCCAGGGCCGCCGCCATTCCGAACAACGAAAACGCCAACACCCAAAACCATTCAATCCAACTGCCCGTCGCATAATCCGGCGACTTGATGGCAAAGTTAAACCCCAAATCACCGATGAACATGGCAATTCCGGCCCCCGCCAACAACCGCCAGGATTGGGCCGCCTTCCCCCCGGAAAACGCCATCAGCAAGATGGTCGCCACAATCAACATCCACACATCCACCAAGGCGTACACCGCGCTTACCGCCAATCGCAGCAAATCCAGCTCGGCGCCGCTGGCTTCGCTCCCCGGAAACAACGTCACCACCGCCCCGATCGCCAAACCTACCAACGATACCGAGACTACCAAAAACCATTGCACCAACGTCAAGTTGAGGCGGCGCCCCATCACCGACATGGCCATCCCCCAGGCCAAAAACAAATAGGACGCCACAAACGTCCAGTCGGCCACCGTCGGGAATGGAATTTCCTTGGTAAAAATGTCGAAATAGCCAAAAATCAGGTTGCTTAAACCCCAACAAATCGAACCAATCGCCAACCCCAGCCACACGCTGCGCCCGCTGAAAATTTTGGGACTGCTCCAGTTGCGCAAACACAGACCCGCCGCCAACGCGATCGCACCGACTGCAACAGGTAGGTGCCGTAGCGAAACCACAGGGGCGCGCCACCTCCCGCCCAATTCTTTCCGGGATGCCGGCAAACAGATAAAACAACAACGAAAAAACGGCGCAGGCAATGCAAGCCAGCGTCGCCGTGGCAGTAGCGGAACCCGATGGGGCACTGGGTTTGGCTCGGGTCATGGCGCTGTTCTCCAAACGAAGGTTCTGGATTGCTCACGAAAAGCCAAGCCTAAGATAACCCAAGGCGAGCCAAAATTTGGGCAACCTTGGCTTAATCTACACCCAAGCGCGGGAGATTGCGTGGGGCCCGCATTGAGGACTTAGGCGTTAGGTCTGCAACCACAGTTTGCCCTTGGGGGTGCTGCGCAGCCACTCCAAAAACTTGCCTTTGTCCCCCTGCAACTCTTCCAACACTTCGAGGGAGGTTTCCACAAAACTGGTGTTGCCAAAATAAGAGGTGCCAATCCGATGCAATTCCCCCAGCAAAAACTGCAACTTGCCGTCGTCCCAAGCCGGCACCTGCATCGAATCGAGGGGGTCTTGGCTCAGCAGGGCCGCCAAAGCTTCCGCACTCTCGCCCTGGGGCAGCCGTCCCCGTTGAAAAATCCCCAGAAGCTCTTGACGAAAAGCGTTGCTTTGCCGCTCCCCGAAAAGTCCTCAACCTCTTGGGCCAAGGTCTGCAAAAACAACAAACACCCCTGCACCCGCAACCGATCGCCCCCTTGGTTGGTGGGGGTGCTGGTCTGCCAATTTTCCAGCTTTACCCGTCCCCACACGCTGTAGCGCTGCGGCTCCTCCAACAAAACGCACGCCTTGCCCTTGTTGTCGGTGAGGTCACGCCACAACGACATCGCCTCGTCCCGATTGTCGCCAAACACATCCAGTAGCCGAAAAGTCTGCCCCTGATAGCGCAAAATCGGGATTTGTTGGTCGCGATTGAGCGGGTTTTGCACATTGACGATCTCAACGTCTTGGCGCTTCAAGACGAACATAGGCCCGGGGTCTTCCTTGATTATCCAAATCCTACTGCACGATGGGGCCCTTGGGTCATCCTCCCCGGACTTGGGGGCAGGGAAGGGGCGATCGCCCGTCCAAACAAGGCTGTTGCCACGCGGCTTCTTCGGTGACGGGGGGAGGCACCTGCCCAAACACCATCTCGCAACTCAAATCGGCAAAGTTGGGGGTCATGGTGAGGGGAATGCCCAATTCTTCGGCGAAAAACTTCTGGGTCGGCATTTTGCATAGGTTGACGCAGGCCCCAACGCAGCCGCTGGCCTCCAGGTAACGGCAGCGCTGAATTTTTACCCCCCGCTGCTCGGTTTCTTCCCCCGAAGGCACCGGCACCCGCTGCAACGGCCCCACCAACCACGGAAACAAGACTGTGGCAAACCAAGCGTTGGTCTCGCAGACCCACCGGGTCGGCCGCGCACCGGTACGCACCAACCACCGCAACGGCGACGGCACCAGCGATCGCAGCACCTGCCCGACCACCGCCTGCTGTTGCGCCGGATTCCGACCCCGCATCAATTGCCGCGAGACCGCCACAAACCCGGCATAGCCCCCTTCGGAGACGGTGGCCCCTGCCACCGCCGCGATCTGCCGCGTAAACAAGGCGATCGCCCAGCGCGCGCCCCAACCATCGGTGTAAACGGTCTGGGGCTGTGGGGTGGGATTGATGGGCGGTTCTTCCAACAACACGATCGGGCTTCTCCTTCTCATCAAAAACCGCCAGCCCTGGGGACCGGCGGGTTCTTTGGCGATCCAAACGCCATTTTAGCCTTTGACCACAATCTTGCCGACCATGCCCGCCCCCCGGTGCGGCGTGCAGTAGTAGTCGTACTCGCCGGCTTCGGTGAAGGTGGCTTCGACCTCTTGTCCCGGCTTTTGCAACAATTTTTTGGCCGACAACTCATCGTGACCGGTCACCACCACGTTGTGGGGAAACGCTTTGTTGTTTACCCATTTCACGGTGTCGCCGACGGCAATGGTCACCACTTTGGGTTCAAACGCCAGTTGCCCTTTGTCCGTCCCCATCTTGATCGTCACCGTTTCGGCCTGCACCGGCGCGGTCATTCCCAACACCATAGCCACCAAGGCCAACGCGGCCACCAAGGCTTTTACCAAACGCGCCATGCTCGTTTCATCCCAAACTTAACGTTTACGTCACAATTATAGCGACAGGCTGTCTTGGTGCAAACCATCGTCAACCAATGGTTTAGTAGTAGATTTTGCCGCCGCCCCAGGCAATCCCCTTCAGTTGGGCCTCATAGAGGATGTAGCCTGCAATCAAGCGCAATTCCGGATCGGTCAGACCCCGCATCGCCGGGAAAATGTCGGTGCTGCGCAGGCTGGGGTGCAGTTCATAGATTTCGTCTTCCCCGTCGTAGGTGGTGGGGTTTTTCATGTAGTCCACCATCGCGTCCACGGTGTTGCGGGGGGGAGTCGCCAGCGCCAAGGTTTCCGTATCCAAGCCCACGTTGGGGTTGGTGTAGGTGACGCCGCCGGCATGGCAGTGGGCACAAATATCGTTAAACAGTCTCTGCCCTTTGGTCAAATCTTTCCGGGTCAGGGTCAGGGTGTCCCCCTGCTCGTTGACCAAAACGTTGCGGGCCGCTTGCTCGCTCATTGCCGCCTGGGCGCCGCCAATTTGTCCCAACCAAAAGCCCACCGCCATCAGCAGGACGACACCCCACCGTTGGCACGTACCCCAAATTTTTTGCATAGCGATTTTCATCTCAATTTTGATACTCGTTTGTAATCAGGACAACGAAAAGATAGCGAAAATTAGCTCTATCTTACCGAGATGGGGACAGCTTTACGCTTCGATGGTGCAGCTTTCTTCGTCGCAGGCCACGTTCTGGCCCGAGGTGTTGTCGGGCAAAAGGGTGAATTGGCCAACCCTCACCCCGGTCAACCCGTATTGTTCCGCCAAAACTTGGTTGAAGCTTTGCAGAATTTGGGGCAGGTTGGCGGCAACGGTGGCCCGCAACGCTTCGGCTTCTGGGGGCAGGGTTCCTTGGGGGGTGACGGCCATGGGGTTTCTCCAAACAAAGTTCCCCCATCATAGACCGTTCTTCTGCCCCTCAAAACAAAGACAGTTGGGTGGTGTTGGGAAATGCCCCGCCGGCGATCTTGCCATCCAGCCCGACTTGGTGCAAGAGGGTCTGCAAGCGCTGGGCATTGTCGGGCGATCGCCCTTCGATGGGGCAATGCACGAAAAAGTACACCTGTTTTTGCTGCCGGTACCAGTCTTGGAGCCGCTGTACCCATTCCCTTAAGTAGGGTTCATTGCGATCGCCCTCGGGATGGCTCACGTACCGCACCACGATCGCCTTGGCGGTGGCCGCAATGTGCAAAGGCAGTTGGGGTTTGGGGCGGAGTTGGGGCACCGTCTCGCCGTCGTAAATGGGCCGCGAATCCAGGATTGCCCGGGTCACCCCCCGGCTTTGCAACCAAGCATCCAGGCGATCGCCCGCTGCGGGGTCAAACCACCGGCGATGCCGTACCTCCAGGGCCATCGGGCAGGGCCAGGGAATGCCGCTGTCCCAAAACGCCTGCAGGTCGTGAAACCGATCGGGCCGGAGCCCGGCGGCAATTGCAGAAAAATCCCCCCGAGGCGATCGCCCAACACCCCAATGCGATCGCCAAAGGCTCGGGCCGCGGCGATCTGCTCCGACAACGCTCCCCGGTGGGAAATCGTTTGCGGCATCTTCACCCAAAACCGAAAGTGCGCTGGGGTCTCGTCCCGCCACCGGGTCAATGTGGCCGCCGTGGGCAAAAGCATAAAACGTGGCGTTGCTTTCGACCGTCGCAAAGGTTTGGCCGTACCACCGTAAAAATTCCCGCCCCTGGCGTGCCCTTGGGGTAGACCTTTCCCAGCCAGTCCCGGCAAACCCACACCGCACAGCCGATTTGAATGCTTCCCGTCAAAGCCGTTGCCTCCATCCTTGACCCCCGTTGTACCGTCTACCGGCCACTCTGGGCCCCAAATCATCGGGTGGCGCTGCGGAAGATGAGGATGAGGGTAATTGTGTGGAATGCCGCAATGATGAGGTTGCTGATGACAACCGGGTTCCAGATTGTCCCCACGGTGATGGGGGTGGTTAGCTTGTAAACGACTTGCACCAAAAGCAGCGCCGCCACAAACTTCGGCTCGTCCACAAACAGAAGAAGAACGGAGAACAAGCCGATCGCGATGTAAATCGAGAGCAAAATCCCTCGCGCCGCCGTGAAGGGGCCATAGGCAGAGGCGATCCAAGGAGCGTCGACAGCGAGGGCAATGCCTATGGGAACCAGAACCGCAATGTTTAAGATCAGCGAGAGCTTGATGGGCATACGCAAGAGGACATGCACGGGTACAGGTACGGATGGAACCTCGAAACCGCCAAATCAAAACAGGGCTTCAGGGTTATACCGCCGCCAGCAGTTCCTTCACGATTTTCAGCAATTCCGATGGGTGATAGGGCTTCACAATGTAGGCATCGGCCCCCTGCTTCATCCCCCAATATTTATCAAATTCTTCGCCCTTGGTGGTGCACATGATCACCGGTACGTTTTTGGTGTTGTTCTTCACCCAACGGCAAAACTCGTAGCCGTTCATGCGGGGCATGACCACATCCGTCACCACAAGATCGAAGGATTGGGACTTCATGACCTCCACCCCCTCAGCACCATCTTGGGCTTCGACAACTTCGATGCCCGCTTCCGTAAGTTGGTTGGAAACCATCTCCCGTACCATCGTGCTGTCGTCCACAATTAGGACTCTGCCCATACCCGACTCTCAACCTCTAGGCGATCGTTCTTGCTCCCTGCCCAAAGCTTAGCGCATTTTCTGCAGTTCATTTTGCCCGCCTTGAACTCCCCACGGCTAAACCGGCGGAAAACCGGGCAGAATACGCACAATGGCTTACTCGGACGGCGGAAGCGTTACAGTCCTGCGCGATCGCGCAGGACTGCTTGGATGTTTCCCCGATTTGTCCAGAATGTTACGCCAGCCGCACCTTCTAGGCAAAAGATTTGGGCACAAGATCTGGGCATAACAATGGTTTTGGATTTGGGTCGGGGCATCCATAGTAGACTACGGTTGGCCCGGGCTTGGGGCAAATCCGTCGGTAATTTTCGGAACTTATGGAAAGCACGTATACCTATGCTTGGTTGATTCCCGTGCTGCCCCTGTTGGCGGCGACGGTGTTGGGGGTTGGCCTCATTGCGTTTGGCAAAACCACCAGCCGCTTGCGGCAGCCGGCGGCGTTGCTGAGCGTGTCGGCGACGGGGGGGGCGATGGTGCTTTCGCTGGCGCTGCTGTGGAGCCAGTGGCAGGGACACGAACCGTTTTTGCGGACGTTTGATTGGGCTAGCGCGGGCAGTTTCCATTTGACGATGGGCCTGTATGTCGATCGCCTGTCCACGGTGATGCTGACGGTGGTGACGACGGTGGCGCTGTTGGTGCAGGTGTATACCCACGGGTACATGGATCACGACAAGGGCTACGTGCGGTTTTACGCTTACCTGAGCCTGTTTGCTTCGTCGATGCTGGGGTTGGTGCTGAGCCCCAACCTGGTGCAGATTTACGTGTTTTGGGAGTTGGTGGGGATGTGTTCCTACCTGCTGATTGGCTTTTGGTACGACCGCAAGAGCGCGGCGGATGCCTGCCAAAAGGCGTTTGTCACCAACCGGGTGGGGGATTTTGGCCTGCTGTTGGGGATGTTGGGGCTCTACTGGGTGACGGGCACCTTTGAATTTGGCGAGATGGGGGAACGGCTGGCAACGGCGTTGGCGACGGGTACCCTCGGCATGGGGTTGGCGACGTTGTTTGGGGTGCTGGTGTTTATGGGCCCGGCGGCGAAGTCAGCCCAATTTCCGCTGCATGTCTGGTTGCCGGATGCGATGGAAGGCCCCACCCCCATTTCGGCGTTGATCCACGCGGCGACGATGGTGGCGGCGGGGGTGTTTCTGATTGCTCGGATGTACCCGGTGTTGGAACTGCTCCCCCAAACCATGAACATCATTGCTTGGACGGGGGCGTTGACGGCGTTTTTGGGGGCTTCGATCGCCCTGACCCAAAACGATATTAAGAAGGGTTTGGCCTATTCCACCATTTCCCAGTTGGGCTACATGGTGATGGCGATGGGGGTAGGAGCTTACAGCGCCGGGCTGTTTCACTTGGTGACCCATGCCTATTTCAAGGCGATGCTTTTTCTGGGATCGGGCTCGGTGATCCACGGCATGGAAGGGGCCATCGGCCACGATCCGGCGATCGCCCAAGATATGCGGTTGATGGGGGGGCTGCGGCGGTACATGCCGGTCACGGCCACGACGTTTTTGATTGGCACGTTGGCCATTTGCGGGGTTCCCCCCTTTGCCGGGTTCTGGTCGAAGGATGAAATCCTGGCGGCGACCTTTGAACACAACCCCACCCTGTGGGCGATCGCCTGGGCGACGGCGGGGATTACGGCGTTTTACATGTTTCGGATGTATTTCAGCACCTTTGAGGGGAATTTCCGGGGTGACCAAGCCGAATTGGTACATCGGGTACGGGAAGAAAACATTCGGGCGGGTTCCTACACGGTGGAAACCCACGACGACCACCACGGCAAGCCCCACGAATCGCCGGCGGCCATGACGTTGCCGCTGGTGGTGTTGGCGGTGCCTTCGATTGCGATCGGGTTGTTGGGGACGCCGTTTGGCAATTTCTTCGAGTTTATGGCGGCGGCCCCCGGCGAAGAGTCCCATCGGGTGACGGGCTGGGCGGCGTTGGCTCCCGAAGCCCTGCAGGAGTTTTTGACCATGGCGGGCAGTTCCGTTGGCGTGGGGTTGCTGGGGATTTCCCTGGCCGTTTTGATGTACCTGCAACAAAAAATCGACCCGGCGGCGATCGCCCAACGGTTGCAGCCGCTGTATCTGTTCTCGAAAAACAAGTGGTATTTCGACGAACTGTACGAGGTCTTGTTTGTGCAGGGTTCCCGGCGGTTGGCGCGGCAGGTGTTGGAGGTGGATGCCAAAATTGTGGACGGCGTGGTGAACCTCACCGGTTTGGCGACGTTGTTCAGCGGCGAAGCCCTCAAATACTTTGAAAACGGCCGGGCCCAGTTTTACACCCTGGTGATTTTTGCCGGTGTGTTGGGGCTGGTGGCCGTGGCCTACGTCTAGGCCTACGTCCAACTTGACATGATTGGGGAGGGGGGCGACGGCAAGTTCTGCGGTCGCCCCTTTCCCGTTTTTCTCTGCCTCTTTCCCCTCCTTTGGAGGGGTAGGGGTGGTACTTCTTGGGAGGATTTAACCCCCTGCCGAAGGAGGGAGAGGGAGCCAAGCCATACCAAGGCTCTTATAGCCGTAAATAGGTTGGTGAGGACGGGGTGCAGGGGTGAAATCTCTGGGGGGGGCTTCGCCCCAAACCCCCTTTTCTTTCGATGTCCGAACCCACCCGAATATAGTGATTTTAGTTGGCAAATGATACAACTACAGTTGGGTTGACTATTCTTGCTCCACTCTCCCAGGGAGGGAGAGGGGCTGGGGGTGAGGGCGAGACTGTCGCAAACACATCTGAAATGACTGCTATATCTAGGCGGAGCGCCCCGGCGGATCGAAGCGGTTGACCGAAGCGGCCACCGCAATCATGGGCAAACTCACCAGGAAGCACACCAGCCACTGATCCAAAGACATGGGTGCGGTCTTGAACAGGCGGTTGATGAATTCCGAGTTGCTGAAGATGATCTGCAACACTACGGCAAGCACGATCCCGCCCAGGACGGCCGGAGCCCCTGCCGTGCGACCACTGTCTTCCGGGTTGCCGCCGAACCGCGCCAACAACGAGGGCAACAATTGGCTGATGCTGAGCAGGTAGAAAATCCGGCCCATCACCAACGCCTGAATCGCCATCGTGCGGGCCAGTTCGATCGTCCCCCACTCCGACTGCCGCACCCATTCAAACATCCCAAAAATCAGCGTCCAGTTGTAGAGCGATACCGCCAAAATCCGCTTGATCCGGTTGGGAGTGAGAAAGGGTTCATTCACATTGCGGGGCGGTTGCCGCATCACGTCCGGAGAACTGGGCTCCAACGAAAGCGGCAAGGTCATGGCGATCGAGTTGAGCATGTTCAGCCACAAAATTTGCAGCGACAAAATCGGCAATTCGCGTCCCAGCAAGGTGCTGATCAAAATCGTCATCGACTCCCCGCCGTTGACGGGCAAGATAAAGCAAATGGCTTTGATCAGGTTTTTGTAGACCGATCGCCCTTCTTCGATCGCCGCCTCCATGGAAGCAAAGTTGTCGTCGGTGAGGATGGCATCGGCGGCTTCCTTGGCCACTTCGGTGCCGCTGCCCATGGCGATGCCAATGTCGGCTTGTTTGAGGGCCGGGGCGTCGTTGACACCATCCCCGGTCATGGCCACAATTTCGCCTTGGGCCTGCAGGGCTTCCACCAACCGCAGTTTCTGTTCGGGGGCCACCCGCGCAAACACAGAACCCTTTTTGGCCGCCGCTTGCAGTTGTTCCGGGGTCATGGTCGTCAGCTCGGCCCCGGTGTAGGATTCCCCCTGGCGACTTTTGCGAATGCCCATCCGTTTGGCGATCGCCGTGGCGGTGACCACGTGATCCCCGGTGATCATTTTTACCTGCACCCCGGCTTGTTGGCAGGCCCGCACGGCGGCGATCGCCTCGGGGCGCGGCGGGTCAATGGCCCCCTGTAGCCCCAAAAACACGCACCCTTCGCCAATATCGGAACGATCCAAGGTGGTTTGGGTAGCCGGGAAAGTTTTCTGGGCAAACGCCAACACCCGCAACCCCTTTTCCGCCAAGGCATCGACCTCCGCCAAGATTGCGGCGCGATCGAGCTCGACGACTTGCCCCAGCCGATCCCACCCCTGGCTGCACCGTTGCAACACCGCTTCGGCGGAACCTTTGAGGTAGGCGATCGCCCCGCCGCCTTCGGTTTGGTGCAGGGTCGCCATGTACTGAAATTCCGACTCGAAGGGGATGCCGTCTAGGCGTTTTTGCTTCTGGGCTTCGGTTTCCAAAAAGGGACTGGCTTTGCGGGCCGAAACCAGCAACGCTGCTTCCGTGGGGTCGCCAATAACTTTGACTTTGCCTTTGTCACCAAACTCAATTTTGGTGTCGTTGCAGAGCAAACCCGATTGCAAGCAAGCCTTGAGGGTGGGATGCTCGGCCAAAACAATCGCCTTTTCCTGCAGGATTTCGCCGTTGGGTTCGTAGCCGCCCCCGGTCACTTCGTAGGCTTCGCCCCCCGCCCAAATTTGCTGCACCGTCATTTGGTTTTGGGTGAGGGTGCCGGTCTTGTCCGAGCAAATGACGGTGGCACCCCCCAAGGTTTCTACCGCTGGCAACTTGCGCACGATCGCGTTGCGGGCCGCCATCCGGGCTACCCCCACCGACAACGTTACGGTGATCACCGCCGGCAACCCCTCCGGGATTGCCCCCACCGACAACGCCACCGCCGCTTCCAAGGCTTCCTTAAAATTTCGGTTCAAGCCAACGGCAAAGGTTAGGGTGGCCGCAAACATCACGAAGAACAACCAGTTTTGGCTGAATTGGTTAAATTTGCGGGTGAGGGGCGTGGTCAAATCCAACCCCCGGTTCATCAATCGCGAAATTTTGCCCGTTTCGGTCTCTTGACCGATGGCCACCACCACGCCGGTACCCTGGCCAAAGGTGACAAACCCGCCGGCATAGGCCATGTTTTCCCGCTCCGCCAAGGGGGTTTCCGGCTCCAGGGGCGGCACGTACTTCTCCACCGCCACCGATTCCCCCGTCAACCCGGATTCATCGATCTGCAAGTCCCGTACGGCGATCAACCGCAAATCCGCCGGCACCTTGTCCCCCGAAGCCAGCAACACCACATCCCCCGGCACCAACTCCACCGAAGGGATTTGCTTTTTGTCGCCGTCCCGCATCACCGTAGCCGTGGTCACCACGCTCTGGGACAACGCGGCGATCGCACTTTCGGCTCGGGATTCCTGAAAATAACTGATGATGGCGTTGGTGGTGGTCACCCCCCAAATCACGGTCGCGTTGGTCCATTCCCCCAAAAATGCTTTGATCGCCCCCGCCGAAATCAAGATGTACAACAGGGGCTGGTTAAACTGTTGCAAAAATTTCAGAATGGCCGGCAATTCTTTTTTTTCGGGCAAGGAGTTTTCCCCATAGCGCTGCCGCCGCTCCCCAATGGCCGCTGCCGTCAACCCCGCTTCCGGCGACACCTGCAAATCGGCCAACACCTCGGTCACCGCCAAGGTGTGCCACGCCACCGCCGGCCCTGCTCCCGAAACCTTCGTTTCCACCATGACTTCCAGAAAATAAGTAAGTAAAACAACAAAAACGCGAAGGCTTTGCGCAACCGCAAAACCTTCGCTTAATCATATATGAAATGCTATTCTCTGGCTAGATAAGATTTAATTTTATCTATGATTTGTGCCGTGGAGGGGCGTGGATTTGCGGGTGGAGATTTTGCCCAGCCTCGGTTTTGGGTTGGCCAACCCGGCTCGGAGCACGGGAAAAGCGGGGCTTCGGCTTCGCTCAGCCTACCCCCAGGAGCCGGGGAGCGTTGGGGTGAGGGAAAACCCCAAGACAAGAGGGGCGTCCGTCAAACCCTTGTCACAGCGGTGGCCAAGGCAACGGGTTTCGATCCCAACCCAACCGGTTCGGTAAAAAAGTCACCAGGTTGCGGTTCCAGGGCAAGCCACCGGGTTCACACCCCAAAGGGTTCAAGGGCGATCGCCCGCAATCCTGGAGCGGCAATTGGGAGCCGACCGGCTCTTTGTGCTAATTTGAGTTGCCAAGGGAAAGCACTTCTACGCCATCCTTTTGTGATTACCTTTTGCCCACGCATATGAGCCAAACCAACGAGCGTCCCATCGGTGTCGATCTATTTGCTGGAGCCGGGGGGCTGTCATTGGGGTTCGAGCAGGCAGGCTTTGATGTGGTGGCCGCTGTAGAAATCGATCCCATTCACTGTGCTGTACATGAGTACAACTTTCCCCAGACAACGGTGATTTGTGACAGCGTTGTGGAAATTACCGGCCAGGAGATCCGCCGCCGGGCTGGTTTGGGGGATAGGGACATAGACTGTGTGTTTGGTGGTGCGCCCTGCCAAGGGTTTTCGTTGATCGGCAAGCGCGTTTTCGAGGATCCTCGCAACCAACTGGTTTTTCACTATGTGCGGATCGTTCAGGAGTTGCAACCAAAGTACTGCGTATTTGAAAATGTGAAGGGCTTAACGGTTGGCAAACATCGGCAGTTCTTGGCGGAGTTGATAGAGGCTCTTCATCAAGTGGGGTATGCGGTGGTTTGCCCATACCAGGTCTTAAATGCCGCAGATTATGGAGTACCACAGGATCGACGTCGGCTATTTCTGATCGGAGCGCGGCAGGGACAGCCATTGCCTGAATATCCGCAACCAATCGCCAGAGTATGTGTCATGGAGGCGATCGGCGACCTCCCGGATGCCGATGGTTTCGATGGCCTCCTGGAGACCGATTCTGTACCTGTGCAGTTTGATACCCATGCCACCTATGCCCGTAGATTGCGCGGATTGGAAGCCGATCCCGATGATTTTGGTTACCTCCGTATTTTTGACCCCAATGTCTTGACGGCAAGCATGCGAACAGTTCATACCCATACATCTCAAAAACGCTTTGCCACAACCGAGCATGGCAAAACAGAGTCGATTAGCAGGTTCTATAAATTACATCCCCAAGGAGTCTGCAATACCCTCCGGGCAGGGACAGACAGTGCGCGGGGGGCGCATACATCCCCACGACCCATTCACCCGCATTGGCCACGGGTAATTACAGTACGCGAGGCAGCAAGGCTGCATTCCTACCCTGATTGGTTCCGTTTTCATGTGACCAAGTGGCACGGTTTTCGACAGATTGGCAACAGTGTGCCGCCCTTGTTGGGGCGAGCAGTAGCGCAAGAAATTTCCAAAGCTCTCAAGATGCTGCCACACAAACCAACGGCAGCGATTGTGCTCCAGGAAAACACTCAATCCTTGCTAACCTTTGACATGAGGAGTGCGGCAAGCTACTACCAAGTCCCGGCAACAGCGATTGCTCAACGGACACGAAAATCAGTTTCAAAGGATGCGCAAAGGGAAGTTTTAAGTGTCTCAAACAGAATTGCTGTGTAACGAATTGGGAGCTCCTGAAGCCGATAAGCTGTATTCAATCGTCAAAAGTCTTTGCGTTCTTTGGATTACGGTTTTTTGACGGAATCCTTGCCCGGTTTTTGAGTTTGATTTTGAACAGGTTGAGAGCATTGGCAATGCCGACCAAGAATACCAATGCCAATCTCTTGCCCAGGGGATGTGCCACGCGATCGCTTTTTGGTTTAGGCTCGATCTCGGAGAGGGCATTTATCTAGATACGGGGCCTCAAAGTCCTTCAACCTGTTGGATGCAAGCGGTGCAAGTTCTACCTGAGCCTCTCCCTTTCCGTCAAGGACAATGGTGCGTTTGCAAGCTCGCCATGATTGTTCTTCTATCTCTTTTTTAGTGCACCTATAAAGCTCAAGAAGGGCTACCTTATGGAATTGCTCATTTTGGGTGGAGCTGGTCTCATTGTCGCGATCGCCCTGCAGGACTAGGACTTGCCGTGGCGATCGCCACCCTGCCCTTGCTCAAGCCATTAAGCCACAAACAATTCACGGTCAATGAATTGTTTGATTTTCTGAACTTCACGAATCGGCTCCATCCGACCTCAGCTACCCGCCAAGAGATGTGAATTCGACCTTCCAAGCTCAAACCTCCAAGCCATTTTCTTGGCCTGCCGAGCTCCAAGCTCGAACCTCCGAGCAAATTTCTTGACCTGCCGTAGTTCCGAGCTCGACCCTCCAGCAAATTTCTCGGCCTTCCGAGTTCCGAGCTCGACCCTCCGAGCGAAATTTCTCGGCCTTCCGAGTTCG
>JAAUUG010000044.1 GCA_012031195.1 Oscillatoriales cyanobacterium SM2_1_8 | reverse complement strand
CTCCGCTAAGTCTTGTTTTTGATCGTCGATCGCACCGAGCGCTTCGGCGATCGTCCCGTTGCCCCCTATTTGTAACACTTGCTCCGAGCGGTGGGGGGGGCTATTCCACCCGTTGGCTCGCCGCGCCCCATGTGTGCTACCAGATCCCGCGGGCAACTGCTTTATCCCATTATGCCGATCTCCTTCCGCGAAAGGCTCAATCCCTTATACTGAAACCAATTTGTAACGGACTGTTAATCTATGTTTCGGAAAGTATCGTTGGGAACCGCCGGATTGTACGTGGGGTCGGCGCTGTTGGTGTTGGCGATTTATGGTTATGCCACCGGCAATTCCACGTTAAATTTGGCGACTTTTTTCTACGGCATTCCGATTTTGTTGGGGGGAGCGGCCCTCAAAGCGGCGGAAATTGCCCCGGTGCCGGTTTTGCCGAGCCCGCCGGGGGCCATCGAGTTGCGGCAGGGGGCGACCCCGACCCAAACCCAGATTCGGGAAGAGGTGACCCGGTATCGCTACGGGATCAAAGCCCATTTGGACATCGCCCTGGAAAAAGTGGGCTTGAGCCCCGCCGACGAAGTTCGTCCCCAATTGCAAGCGCTCTACGAAGACCAAGCCGAAACCGGTACCTATTTGCTGGGGCTGCGGTTTCATTCCCCCCATCTGCCCATGGCCGTGTGGGCCGAACGCCGGGAAAAAATCGAGCGTTTTTTTGGCCCGGGCGATCGCCCGCTTGGTGCAAGCCGCGCCCGACACCATCGATTTGCAACTGATTGCTGCCCCCACCGCCAAACCCTAGCCGGCCATTTTGACCAAACCCGCAAATTCCGGTCGGCAATCTTGATCCAATCGGTGGGAAGGTTGCCGCATGGTGGTACATTGCAGATAGCCCAAAAAGCCGGTTAACGCAACGTTAAGCAAAGGCTTCCCAAACCTGTAGTCCGCCAAACTACCCTTGGGGATTTGCATTGGGAACTTGCAAGGGGAACTCGGATCGGGAGTGGGTGTTGAGAACCTGAATCGGGAAATTTATCCGGACAAGAACTCAACCTGCAACCAGTTCCAGAATCCAGTTCCAGGATCAAGGGCTCCAGAATGAAAGGCTTCAAGACCAAGAGCTTTAAGTTAAGGAAGGGCTGCGTCGTTCCTGACTCAAGCCCACTCGTGGGGCCCAAATTCAAGGCTGGAATCAAAAGCCTAAGATTAAGAGCCCAAAATACGAGCCCAAGCAGAAGCCTAAGATAGAAGCCTAAGGTAAGGTCTAAGCGAGTCGTTAAAAGGCATTAGAGAGCGTTAACAAAGATGTTGGTTGAAGCGCTAAGAAGATCTTAGGAAAGGGAAAGCGACGACAAGCCCATGACGGAGATTTTTGGGGATTTTGAAGTAGGTTTGCCGGCCAGTCGTGAATTTCTCACGATTGAGTTTTCGCCCAGCTCGCTGCCCATCCAGAAGCTGTGGAAAAACAACGGGCTGTCGGCGGATTTTATGGCCGACTACTTCGCGACGTTTTTTCCAACCGAGGAAGAGAGCGACGGCCGCGAAGTCGCGCATCAAGCCGAGGTCAAGGATGCCGTGAGCTACATTGCCAACGAGCTGTTGGAAAACGCCATGAAATACGGCGAAGCCGATCCTACATTTTCGGTATCGTTGACCCTCCAATTGCACAAAGACCGGCTGGTGTTCTTGACCCGCAACAGCATTTCGACCGTGGATCGGAGCGAATTTAGTGCGGCGATCGCGCACATTGTAAGCACCGAGGATTTGGGCAGCCTCTACGAAGAGGCCCTTTTGGACGAGTCGGGCAAATCGGGATTGGGCTTCCTGACGATGATCATGAACTACGGGGCGGTGTTGGGCTGGCAGTTTGAGGGCACGGACAAGGAGGGACTGAGCTTGGTGACCACCATGGTGCAGGTGGCGGTTTAGGGGCTCGGCCTGCGCGGACAATTCTCGTACAATACGAGGCTGGCAGGGTTCGCAACGCCCCAGGGCATCGCAACAAACCGCCAAACCAACCACCAAGCCAATCATCCAACCCACAGCTTGGGTGCAGAAGGTAAAACATCGTACAAGCGTAGACAAGAGGAAGGGGAGAACGTGAACGAGATTGCCGCCGAAGATTATCGGGTAGGGTACACGCCAGAGACCGGCGAGGTTTCCTTCCATGGCACCCTGCGCTTAAACGGGACGGAGGAATATGCCCCCATCGTCGATTTGCTGGATATGGTAGCGAGCAGCAGTCAAGAAAAGCTGAGCCTCAACCTGCAAGCGCTGGACTTCCTGAACAGCTCGGGCATCAACATGCTCTCAAAATTTGTGATCAAAATGCGGCAGCGGGGCGACCTGCAAATTGTGGTGCGCGGGTCGCGGCAAATTCCGTGGCAGGGCAAATCCTTGAAAAACCTCAAACGGTTGATGCCCTCCCTGGAACTGTTGTTTGATTGATTTTTACAGATGTAAATAGCTTGGTTGGGACGGGGTGCAGGGGTGAAACCCTTGGCTGGGGGCTTCGGCGTGAGCGCTCAGCCGAACGGCGTCGCCCCCAAACCCCCTTTTCCTTCGATGTCTGAACCTATCCGAATATGGCGATATAGTCAATTTATTTAAGAATGGGACAACTATGATTGTTTTGATTGCCTTTACTCCCCTCTCCCTTCGTGGGAGAGGGGCTGGGGGTGAGGGCGGGATTGTCGCGAACACATTTGAAATGAATATAATTTGAAACCCTACCATCTCAAGCTTGTGGGGGGAGCATCCCGACACAGCAAGCGCCTTGAAATTGGCATCCTTAATCGGTTGTTAACGGCCGGCGATCGCCTAGGGGCGTAGTCTGGAGAAACCGGTTTTAGGGAGCCCGACAACGATGGTGCGCTTTGCTCAGTTCAACGCTTCTTTGAATCGCAACACAGCGGGCCAGATGCAGGCCGACATGGCAACCCGCAACAACGCCCAGATTGCCGCCGTCGCCGAGGTGGTTCAGCGGTTAAACCCCGACGTTCTGCTGATCAACGAATTTGACTTTGAAGCCGCCGAGTTCGATGCGGCTTTTTTGCCGGCCAACGTTCCTTCCCTTAACTTTCGCCGCAACTATTTGAACGTGTCGCAAAACGGGGCGGGCACGGTGGATTATCCCTTTGTGTACGCGGCGCCGTCCAACACCGGCATTGCTTCCGGCTTCGATTTGAACAACAACGGGCAAACCGTGGTTTTGCCAGGCACCCCGGGCTATGGAGACGATGCGTTCGGGTTTGGCAACTTCCCCGGACAGTTCGGCATGGTGCTGCTGTCGAAGTTTCCGATCGATACGGCCAACGTGCGGACCTTCCAAACGTTTTTGTGGAAGGACATGCCGGACAACTTGCTGACCAACGATCCCACCGCCGGGGCCAACAACCTCCGCAATTTTTACTCGCCGGCGGAGCAAAACACTTTGCGGTTGTCCTCCAAAAGCCATTGGGACGTGCCGTTGATCACGCCGGAAGGGGTGGTGCACGTTTTGGTCAGCCATCCCACGCCGCCGGTGTTTGACGGGCCCGAAGATCGCAACGGCAAGCGCAACCACGACGAAATCCGGTTTTGGGCGGATTATGTGTCGGGGCAGGGGAACTACATTTATGACGATCGCGGACGGCGGGGGGGATTGGCCACCAGCGACCGATTCGTGATCATGGGGGATCAAAACGCCGATCCCTTTGATGGCGACAGCTTCGACAATGCCATCCAGCAATTGTTGGACAACCCACGGGTGAACAACACGATCGCCCCTTCCGCACCGGGGGGCGTCCAGCAGGTGGACGAGTGGGGGATCAACCCCAACCACCGGGGCAATCCGGCTTTTTGACACCGCCGATTTTGGCGACACCACGCCGGGGAATTTGCGGGCAGATTATGTGTTGCCGTCGCGGGACATGGCCATTCGCAATGCCGGAGTGTTTTGGCCGCTGCGGAACGATCCGTTGTTTCGGTTGGTGGGGGAACGGGGCTCGGCGACCGGGCCTCAGAATCCGCCGGGCGGGGCCAACAACCCCACTTCCGACCACAGCGCCGTATTTGTGGACGTGGATTTGGCGGTACGGAATCCCGATGTGGGGGTGCGCCGCCTCACGTTTTTGGGACAAAACACCTTTCCGCCGGGAACCAACATTTTGGATTCGCGGTTGGGGGGGCTGTCCGGTTTGACCTACGATGCCCCCCGCAATCGGTTTTATGCGTTGTCGGACGATCGCTCCCAGTTTGGGCCGGCCCGGTTTTACACGACGGTGGGCAATTTGGGTTCGGCGACCACGTTTGCTCCGGGCAGCATCGGGTTTACGGGGGTAACGGCATTGCGGGATGGCCAGGGGGCGACCTATCCCCTCAACAGCATTGATTTTGAGGGCATAGCCTTGGCCACGGCCAACACGGTGTTTGTGTCGTCGGAAGGGGAAGTGTTTTTGTCGAGCAATCCGGAGGTGTCCAGCCGGGTGACCCCGCCGTTTATCGCCGAGTACAACTTGGAAACCGGGCGGGAAGTGCGACGGTTGCCGGTGCCCCGCAAATTTGCGCCCGTGGTCGAAGACACCAACAACAGCGGACGGCCCGATGGGGGAGACACCCTGCGATCGGGGGTGCGCAACAATTTGGCCTTCGAGAGTTTGACCCTCACCCCCGATCGCCGCTTTTTGTTTACGGCTACAGAAAATGCCCTGGCCCAGGACGGATCGGCGGCTACGGTCGGCAACGGCAGTCCGTCCCGGATTCTCAAATACGATGTGGTGACGGGGCAGCCCATCGCCGAATTTTTGTACGAGGTCGATCCGGTGGCCCAAGCGCCGGTGCCGCTGACTGCCTTCAACACCAACGGCTTGGTGGAGTTGTTGGCTTTGGACAACGCCGGCAGCGTGCTGTTGGCCCTGGAGCGATCGTTCTCGGTGGGGGTGCCCGGCACCGGCAATTCGATCAAACTGTACGAGGTGCGGTTGGATGGCGCCACCGACATTTCGGGCATCGACAGCCTGCTGACGGCCGATCGCACCCGGATTCAGCCGGCCCAAAAACGCCTGTTGTTGGACTTTGACACCCTGGGATTGCCCACCGGCCTGGACAACGTCGAGGCCATGGCGATCGGGCCGGTGTTGCCGGACGGCCGCCTGTCGTTGCTTTTCGCCAGCGATGACAATTTCAATGCCACCCAGTTCACCCAATTTTTGACCTTTGCGGTGGAATTGGGGGGCTTGGCCGGCAATTTCCGGTTTAACGGCGGTTTCGGCAGCTTGGGGATTTAGGGGTCTTGCGGCGGGAAACATCTCGGTGCTATACCCAAAACACGGACGTTCGACATCAACAGAAACGCTATGGACTGGCGAATTTTCGTAACGGTGTTGTGGCTGGGATGGTTTGGGTGGGTGGGAAGTGCCGCGGCGGCCAACCTGCGGGCGGTGACCTACTACACCCAAACCCACCGCTGTCGGGGGTGCGACCTCCGTCGGGCTAACCTGATGGCCCAAGATTTAAGTTGGTCGTTTTTGTTGACGGCCAACCTCCAACAGGCGGATTTGCGGGGCAGCAACCTCAGCCATTCCAATTTGAGTTGGGCCCGGTTGGAGGGGGCGAAGCTGGGTCAAGGAAACTTGAGGGACAGCAAGTTGCCCTTTGCCAATTTGCAGGGGGCGAATTTGCAGGGGGTGGATTTCCAAGAAGCCAACCTGAACAGCGCCGATTTGCGGGGGGCCAACGTGCAGGGGGTAAACTGGCAGGGTGCCAACGTGAATTTTGCCGATTTGCGGGGGGCGCGCTTCCTGTCTTTGACCGATTTCCAAAAGGCACAGAATTGGGAGACCGCGATGCTCGATCCGGAGGTCAAGGGGTGAATTTGGTGCGATCGCCGGCTCCGCCCATTGGCGCTTGGTTTTGGGTGATGCACGGCAGCCGCGATCGCCGCGCCCAAGAGGTGTTGACGGCGACCCTGGCGGCCGGTCGGGCCCAATGTCCGGGGTTGGTGGTGGCGGGGGGATTTTTGGAGGGAACGGCCACGCCCCTGGCGGAGCGGTTGATGGCGTTTGCAGCGGCCTATCCCGAAGGTACGGGCATCGGGGTGCTGCCGTTGTTTTTGTTGCCGGGGAACCATGTCCAAGTAGATTTGCCGGCGGCGGTGGGCGAAGTGCAGAGCCGGTACCGCCATTTGTGTTTGTTTCCCCATGTGGGGGCCCTCCCGGATTTGACCGATCGCCTGCGGCCGCGGTTTCCCCAGGGCGATCGCCGCTCGGTCTTGTTGGTGCACGGCAGCCGTCAACCGGCGGTGCAAACGGTAGTCCAGGCATGGGCACAGCATTTGGGGGCCGACCTGGCCTGTTGGCAAGGGGAACCGGCGTTGGAACAAACGGTAGCCGGCGCCCCCAGCAACGTGTTGCCCTGTTTTTGGGTGGGGGGGCATCTGGGAGGCGATCGCCCAGCGGTTGATCCCCTATCCCGACGCCCGTTTGCTGCCCTTGCCCTTCTCCCCGGTGGACTTGGCCGATCTCGCGCTGACGGCCATGGCGCGCTACACTGAACAAAATTAAGGTTTTGTTTATATGAAACCCATCACGCTGCTGGGTTCCACCGGCTCCATCGGCACCCAAACCCTCGACATTGTGGCCCAGTACCCCGACCGGTTTCGGGTGGTGGGGCTGACCGCCGGCAGCAACGTGCCCCTGTTGGCAGAGCAGGTGCGGCAATTTCGTCCGGAGGCCGTGGCGATCGCCGATGGCAGCAAATTGGACGAGTTGCGGCAGCCTTGACCGACCTTTCGCCACCGCCCCTGTTGTTGGCGGGGCCGGAGGGGGTGGCCACGGTGGCGGCCTACGGCGATGCGGCCACGGTGGTGACGGGAATTGTGGGCTGTGCCGGGTTGTTGCCCACGGTGGCGGCGATCGAGGCGGGCAAAGACATTGTGTTGGCCAACAAAGAAACCCTGATTGCGGCAGGGTGTGTGGTAAACCCTTTGCTGGCCAAACACAACGTGAAATTGTTGCCGGCGGATTCGGAACACTCGGCGATTTTCCAGTGTTTGCAGGGGGTGCCCGCCAACGGCCTGCAACGCATCATCCTCACGGCTTCGGGGGGGCGCCTTCCGGGACTGGCCGATCGAGGACATGGATAAAATTACCGTGGCCGATGCCCTCAAACACCCCAATTGGTCAATGG
This sequence comes from Oscillatoriales cyanobacterium SM2_1_8, assembly GCA_012031195.1. Classification (GTDB taxonomy): domain Bacteria; phylum Cyanobacteriota; class Cyanobacteriia; order Pseudanabaenales; family Pseudanabaenaceae; genus UBA8156. The sequence continues at coordinate 6,654 of JAAUUG010000044.1, read as the reverse complement.
GCCGGAAAATCACCGTCGATTCGGCCACCATGATGAACAAGGGACTGGAAATCATTGAGGCCCATTTTCTGTTCGGGTTGGGGTTTGATTTCATTGAAGCGGTGATTCACCCCCAGAGCATTGTTCACTCTTTGATTGAACTGAAGGATACTTCGGTGTTGGCCCAGTTGGGGTTGCCCGATATGCGGTTGCCGCTTTTGTACGCGCTGGCTTACCCGGAGCGGGTGCCCACCGATTGGCCCCAGTTGGACTTGGTGAAGTGTGCGTCGCTGACTTTTCGGGAACCCGATCGCCGCAAATACCCCTGCTTGGATTTGGCCTACGCGGCCGGTCGGGCCGGCGGCACCATGCCCGCCACCCTCAATGCCGCCAACGAAGAAGCGGTGGCCTTGTTTTGCAGGAAAAAATCCCGTTCCGGCAAATTCCGGCGGCGATCGCCCGGGTGTGTGAAGCCCACAATCCTATCCCCCAACCGAGTTTGGCCGACATTCTGGCCTGCGATCGCGAAGCCCGGGTGCGGGTGCAAGAATTTGCCCACCAGCGATCGCCCAAGTGTTGGTCTAGGCACCCCATGGCTCGTTTGGGGCTGCCACCGGCCAACCCTGCCTTGGCGCAACCCGGGCCAAGACATATAGCTGTTTTGCATAGCTACGAGACAAAACAAGTCGGGTCGCAGGGGCGAAGCCCCCGTATTGGTTCTATTAGACTTTCGTTGGGCAGGAAAAAACCGTGTCAGTTTTAATTAAAACGACTATATAGTCAATTTAATTAAAATTGGCACGACTACGATTGTTTTGATTGCCTTTACTCCCCTCTCCCCCCCTGGGAGAGGGGCTGGGGGTGAGGGCAAGATTGTCGCAAACATATTTGAAATGACTATAGCTGCAAACAACTTGGTTGGGACGGGGTGCAAGGGGTGACAACCTGACCGGGGGGCGCAGCCCCCAAACCCCCCTTCTCCTTTGATATCCGAATCCACCCGAATATATAGTCATTCAATTTGAATTTGATACAGCTTTTTCCAATCTCAAACCCTTGTTCAGTATGAACTCGAAAGCCAATGTTGTCCTTTTATAGGCGCATTCTTAATTAAAATGACTATAGCCATAACTCACCCTCAACCTGCCAGAACCCATGTTTGAAGCCGTCGTGGATTTTGCCGCCGTCCGCCACTTGATTTGGGATTTGGGGGGGGTGCTCTACCAATTGGACTTTCCGCGGTTCGAGCGGGAAATGCGGGCCCTGGAATCGGGTCAGGGCGATCGCCCGTTTTGGTACCACACCACCTCCCAACCCGCACTTTTTTCCCAGTACGAACGGGGGGAACTCCCCACTACTGAATTTCGGCAAGCCCTGCGGCAGCAGTTTGCCATGGAAGCCACCGATGCCGAATTCGATCGCGCTTGGAACTCAATTTTGGTGGGGGTCTACCCCGATCGCCTGGCGGTTCTCCAACAACTGCAAGCCCAAAACTACGGAATGGCCGTCCTCAGCAACATCAACGAGTTGCACCTGACCCACCTCGTCCAAGAATGCCAGCCCCTCTTTGATCTTTGCGATCGCTGCTTTTTCTCCTTTCAGACCGGGCACCGCAAACCGGAACCGGAAATTTTTCAGAAAGTCTTGCAAGAGACCGGATTTCCCCAGAGCCGGGCCACCCTGTTTGTGGACGATTCCCCCCAGAACGTCGAAGCGGCGATCGCCCTCGGGTTGCAAGGACTGTGGCTGGAACGGGCCGATTGGTTTGGGGAATTGGCCACCGGGTTGGGGGCAGAAATCTGAAGAGAAGCGGTACCTTCGGTGTTAAGGTGAAAAGCGGCATTTCCGAATCCCTACGCAAGCGAGCAGCGAGCATGGTCACCGCAGAACAAACAAAAACCAACGTCGGCAGTAACGTCGGTCGGGTTATCCAGGTTATTGGCCCCGTCGTGGACGTGGAATTTCCCGAGGGTAAGCTCCCCGAAATCTACAACGCCCTGCAAATTGTCGCCACCAACCCTGCCGGTTTGGCGATCAACGTTACCTGCGAAGTGCAGCAATTGTTGGGCGGCAACCAAGTCCGGGCCGTGGCCATGAGCACCACCGATGGGATTGTGCGCGGGATGGCCACCGTCGATACCGGAGCGGCGATCAGCGTGCCGGTGGGCAAAGCGACCCTGGGCCGGATTTTCAACGTGTTGGGCGAGCCCGTGGACGAAGCCGGGCCGGTGGAAGCCCAAGAGCGATCGCCGATTCACCGGGGAGCCCCGGCCTTCATGGATTTGTCCACCAAGCCAGAAATTTTTGAAACCGGCATCAAAGTGATTGATTTGCTGGCTCCTTACCGGAAGGGCGGCAAAATCGGATTGTTTGGCGGCGCCGGCGTGGGCAAAACCGTGTTGATTCAAGAATTGATCAACAATATTGCCAAAAAACACTCGGGGGTGTCGGTGTTTGGCGGCGTGGGGGAACGCACCCGGGAAGGGAACGACCTCTACAACGAATTTAAGGAATCGGGGGTTTTGGGTCAGGTGGCCCTGGTCTACGGTCAGATGAACGAGCCGCCGGGGGCCCGGATGCGGGTGGGGTTGTCGGCTTTGACCATGGCGGAATACTTCCGGGACGTGCAAAAGCAAGACGTGTTGTTGTTCATCGACAACATTTTCCGGTTTGTGCAAGCCGGTGCCGAAGTGTCGGCGTTGTTGGGACGGATGCCGTCGGCGGTGGGGTATCAGCCCACTTTGGGTACGGACATGGGTGACCTGCAGGAGCGGATCACCAGCACCACCGAGGGTTCGATCACGTCGGTGCAAGCGGTGTACGTGCCCGCGGACGACTTGACCGATCCGGCGCCGGCCACAACCTTTGCCCACTTGGATGCCACCACGGTGTTGTCCCGCTCTTTGGCCTCGAAGGGGATTTATCCGGCGGTAGACCCGTTGGATTCCACCTCGACCATGTTGCAACCGGGGATCGTGACGGAAGAGCACTACCGGGTAGCGCGGGCGGTGCAAAAGACCCTGCAGCGGTACAAAGAATTGCAGGACATCATCGCGATTTTGGGTCTGGACGAACTGTCGGAAGACGACAAAATCACGGTGGCCCGGGCCCGCAAACTGGAGCGGTTCCTGTCCCAGCCCTTCTTCGTGGCGGAAATCTTCACCGGTTCGCCGGGCAAGTACGTGACCCTGGAAGAAAGCATTCAGGGCTTTAACACGATTTTGTCGGGGGATCTGGACGATCTGCCGGAACAGGCGTTCTACCTGGTGGGCAACATCGAAGAAGCCAAAGAAAAAGCCGAGAAGATTCGCGCCTCGGCCAAGTAGTCCCTGCTTTTCCCCCTCCCCCCAAGGGAGGGGCCAGGGAATCTGGGTCTTGCTCTCTTGATTTAGCCGTATTGGGGGAACCGATGGGTTTATCGTTGAAAGTGATTTCGCCCGATCGCACGGTGGTGGATGCGGAAACCGATGAGGTTATTTTGCCGAGCACCACGGGCCAATTGGGGATTTTGACCGACCACGCGCCGTTGATGAGTGCGTTGGAAACGGGGGTGCTGCGGTACCGTCAGAACAACACCTGGCAAACGGTGGCGTTGATGGGCGGCTTTGTGGAAGTGGAAGCCAACGAGGCGATCGTGTTGGTGACGCAGGCGGAATTGGGGGCGGAAATCGATCCGATCAAGGCCCGCGCGGAATTGGAAGCGGCCGAAAAACACCTGGCCACGGTGAAGCTCGAAGACCGCCAAGGGATGATCCGAGCCAAGCAAAACGTGCGGCGGGCCCGGGCGCGGGTGCAAGCCACCACCGCGGTTTAATGCGATCGCAACCGGCGGAATGGGCACTTCACGGCGGGGTCTGGACGGCTTTTCCGTGGGATGCCCAGGAGTGGGGTTCTGCGCTGGCCGCTGCCCAACAGGAGGTGGCGGCTTTTGTCCGTGAGTTGTCGCGGTGGGAGCCGGTACATTTGCTGGCGATGCCGGCGGTGGCCGATTTGGCGAAATCCCACATTGGCGAAGGGGTTCACCATCCGGTGCACTACGAAGATATCCCCTACGGCGACATTTGGTTGCGGGATACGGGGCCGCTCTTTGTGAAAGCCGAGGTGGGTCGGCAGGCGCTCCGGTTTGGTTGGAACGGTTGGGGGGGCAAATACCTCCTGGCCCACGATGGGCAGGTGGGGGCGGCGATCGCCCAGCGTACCCAAACCCCTTGGACAGAGCACCCTTTGGTGGTGGAGGGGGGGGCCTTGGAGACCGATGGCCAGGGTACTTTTTTGACCACCGAGCGGTGTTTGTTGGGGGGCGATCGCAATCCCGACTGGACGCGATCGCAAGTGGAGGCGGTTTTGGCCGAGCAATTGGGGGCGCAACGGGTGCATTGGCTCACGGGCAGCCTGCACAACGATCACACCGACGGCCACATCGATACGTTGGCGCGGTTTGCCGCTCCCGGCTTGGTTTTGTGTGCCCAGGGGGAGGCGGACGATCCCAATCAAGGGACTTTGGTGGAGGTGGCCAAGCAGTTGCGGGCCTGCCCCGAGTTCACCGTGCAGACCGTGCCATCCCCCGGAACGATCGCCCAAAACGGCCGGTTGTTGCCCGCCAGTTACTTGAATTTTTACATCGCCAACGGAGCGGTGCTGGTGCCCACCTACGGCAGCGATCGCGATGGGGAAGCAGTGGCCGCCATCCAGGGTTGTTTTCCGGAGCGGCAAGCGATCGGGCTATCCGCCAAAGCGATTTTGAGTGGGGGCGGAGCGTTTCATTGCATCACCCAGCAACAGCCGGTGATTGGCTGATATAGTCAATTTAATTATTGTCATTTTAATTAAAACTGACACGGCTTTTTCTTACCCAACGAAAGTCTAATAGAACCAATACGGGGGCTTCGCCCCTGCGACCCGACTTGTTGTGTCTCGTCGCTATGCAAAACAGTTATATAGTCAATTTAATTAAAAATGGCGCGACTACGATTGTTTTGATTGCCTTTACTCCCCTCTCCCTTACTGGGAGAGGGGCTGGGGGTGAGGGCAAGGTTGTCGCAAACACATTTGAAATGACTATAAATATCTATGCCGCTTCTCAAGTTTGACGACACTCTTTAGGCGGGAGGCAAGGGGTAATTGCCGATCAACAATTCTTGGCCCCGATGGGCTTGGCTTTGTTTGTAGTTGTTCATGCCGTATTGCAGCTCCCATGGGCGGATGTGGGCAAAGGCAAAGTTGCGGCGGACTTCTTCGCAGTCATCGTAGGTGATCAACCAAGGATGGGAGCAAGCGGCCATGTCTTGGGCGAAGCGCCGATGATGAAGCCGGTGTGCAGGTGGCCTTTGCGTCCGTACAGTTTGGAACTGGCGTTGGCCAGATACGGTGGATCGAGAAAGATAAAGACGTTTTCGCCGGGGGCCTGCAACAGTTCGCGGTAGTCGAGGTTGGTGATGCGGGTTTGGGCCAGGCACCCTTTAAGGTCGGCCAGGCGGGCGATCGCGGATGGGGTAAAGCGGCTGTGGAAGGAGGCTTCGGAGTAGCCGCCGCTTTCGATGGTGCCGGAAAACGTGATGCGGTTCAACACAAAAAATCGCACGGCCCGCGCCAAGGGACTGAGGTTGGCGGGATTGGCGGCGACCAATTCGGCAAATAGGGCCCGGCCGTCGGTGGTTTCGCTTTGGATGTGGGCGACCTCGGCCACCAAGTCCGGCAAGTTGGTTTGCACCTGTTGCCAAAACCAATACAACTCGGCGTTGAGATCGTTGATCCAGCACCGGAGTTCGGGGCGCCGGGTCAAAGCCGCCAAGAAGATCGAGCCGCCGCCGACAAACGGCTCCCGCAATTCCTGAAAATTGGGCGGAAAGTACGGGACAATCTGGGCGATCGCCTTTTGCTTGCCGCCGGGGTAGCGCAACGGGCTGCGGGGCATCAAATGGATTTCCTCGAACCCGCCCAGGCCGTGTTCATTCCACGGTGACGGATTTGGCCAGGTTGCGGGGCTGATCCACATCCAACCCCCGATGGGCGGCAATGTGGTACGCCAACAGTTGCAGGGGAATCACCGTCAACATCGGGGACAACCATTCATCGACGACGGGAATGGGCAGCAACCAATCAAAAGTCTCTTGGGCCAAGGGGTCGTCGAAGGGGGCAACCCCAATCAACTGGGCATCGCGGGCTTTGGCTTCCTGGGCGTTGGACAACACCTTTTCGTAGACCACCCCCGGCACGGCGATCGCCACCACCGGTACGTCGGCATCCAACAGGGCAATGGGCCCGTGCTTCATTTCGCCGGCGGGATACCCCTCGGCATGGATGTAGCTGATTTCTTTGAGTTTGAGGGCCCCTTCCAAGGCGATCGGATGGTTGATGCCTCTCCCCAAGTAAATCACGTCCCGCGTGTGCACAAACCGATGGGCCAGTTGTTCGATGTAGCGCTCTTGGCTCTCCAAAATGCGCTCCATCAGGGCCGGCAATTGCCGCAATCCCCGCCCCAATTCCAGGGCCCGCTCCGGAGCCAAAACCCCCCGCTGTTCCCCCAAGGCGATCGCCAAACCGTAAAAAGCCAACAACTGGGCCACAAAGGTCTTGGTGGCCGCCACCCCAATCTCGATCCCGGCTTGGGTATCCCACAGGGCATCGGCCAAGCGCCCCACCGAACTCTCCGGCCGGTCGTAATCCCCAATGTCG
>JAAUUG010000043.1 GCA_012031195.1 Oscillatoriales cyanobacterium SM2_1_8 | reverse complement strand
GCCGCGGTGTAGGTTTCCATTTGGGCCAATTGTTGGCAAATCATTCTTCCACCACCCACAATTCTTGGGCAAAGGTTTCGTCCAGGATCCGGGGTTGCCGCAACACCAACACCAGGCGGGCCACCGGTTGCGCCGCCTGCCAAGTTTCGGCATCGGCAAAGGTCTGGAACGAGAGTTCCCCCGCGGCCCCCACCGCAAAATAGGTCTGGGGAGCAAAAGCCAAATCCTCCGCCGTCAACACCAGCAAAATTTCCTCCGGGCGATCGGGAAAGCTGTTGGGCAGGGTCTGACCCGTAGCCACTTCCAAGGTTTCGGTGTTGGCCAGCACCGCCACCCCCTGGCCGAGTTTTTGCAATACCGACCAGCCGGGCAGGGCCACCCAGGTGCCCGCGAGTTCCCGGCACCCAAAGGGCGAAGGGTTTGGCGATGGCGTGGGGGGAGGGGCAAAACCGAGAGGGGCAACGTTCCCACCACCGGCAACCAGCAGGGCCATCCGTCCTCGGCCGTCAGGCGGTAGAACGGCAGGGGCACAGGGCGGCGGGACTCTGGGATAACCGCAGCGGTCAAAAGCTCGGCCAACCGTTGGCGGGCGGCTTCGCTGGTGGCGCAGGCCAATCCCTTGGCGATCGCCCGGGCCCGTTGACCGGGATCGGCGGTATGCTGGGCGTTTTTCCAGACTTGGTAGGCCAAGGCATCCCCAGGGGTCGCCGTAAACCCGGCCGGGAGTTGGCCCAGAAGGCTGGCTTCTTTGGTGGCTTTGGCCAATTCCTTGGCGGCCGCGGCATCCCATTGCAAACGGGCCAACAACGCCGCCGCCGCCAGGCGATCGCCTTGGGGCAACACCCGCAACGCATAGAGGGACTCGCTGCCATCGGCGACAAAGTAGGACAACACTTCGGCAGGGGCCGCTTGCAGGCTTTCCCACACGCCAAAGGCCACCGCCAACTGGTTTTGGTAGGTGGGCTCGATCCCCGTCTCCTCAAAAACGGTTTGGGGGGCCAACCGTTGTTGTTGCAACTGCCGGCAGGCCCGTCCCCATTCGACCCATCCCCCCTCTTTCCGTCGCAGGGATTGCACCAGGGCCCGTGTTTCTTCGTCCATGGGTTCTGGGTGGGGTTACTTTTGGGCCGCCGCGATGCACTGCTCCACCAACACCCGCACCGCTTCGACGGGCTGCCAACCGTTGATTTCCACCGCTTTCTTTTCCAGGTTTTTGTAGGTGCGGAAAAATTCGGCGATTTCATCGAGGCGGTGGGGGGCCACATCGCTGATGTTTTTGACCTGGGCGTAGCGGGGGTCTTTGTCCGGCACGCACAGAATTTTTTCGTCGCGATCGCCTCCATCCACCATCATCAACATGCCAATGGGGCGGGCGGCAATCACACAGCCGGGAAAGGTGGGTTCGTCCATCAACACCATGCCATCGAGGGGGTCGCCATCGTCAGCGAGGGTATTGGGCACAAAACCGTAGTCCGCCGGGTAGCGCACCGCGGAATACAGCACCCGATCCAGCGCAAACGCATTGAGGTCTTTGTCAAACTCGTATTTGTTTTTGCTGCCCCCTGGGATTTCGACGAGCACATTCAACAACCCCGGCTTCGGTTGGGGGGGAATCCGAGACAAATCCATGGCGACTCCAAAAACCGTCGGCACCCAGTATAGGGGCGATCGGGGGGCGGAAAAAAATATGCTTTACTGTTCACCAACGTGAGGAAGTGAGCGGGAACATGACGGAGTGTCCGATCGGCGTGTTCGACAGCGGGATTGGCGGTTTGACGGTACTGCGCGCCCTCCGTCGGCGTTTGCCCCAGGAATCCATGATCTACCTAGCCGATACCGCCCGGCTCGCCTACGCTCCCGATCGCCCGCCGAAATTGAAGGGTTTGTGGCCGAAATTCTGCACTGGCTGGCCCAGCAAAACGTCAAAATGGTGGTGGCGGCTTGCAATACCAGTTCGGTGTTGGCGTTGGATCGGCTGCGCGATCGCCACCCGTTTCCCTGCTTGGGGGTAACTTTGCCCGGAGCGCGGGCCGCCGCCCCAGGGCCAACGCATCGGCGTGATTGCCACCGAAATGACCGTGAACAGCCGCGCCTACAGCCGGGCGATCGCCGAGACCGCGCGGGAAGCCCACCGCACCGTGCAGGTATGGGAAGTGGCCTGCCCTGAATTTGTGCCCCCTGATCGAAGCCAACCGGCTGGACGATCCCTACACCTACCGGGTCGCCCGTCGCTATTTGGCCCCCCTGGTCGCCGCCGAAATCGATACTTTGGTGTTTGGCTGCACCCATTACCCCTACCTGGAGCCGGTGCTCCGGCAGATTTTGCCCCCCACCGTGCAGTTTGTCGATCCTGCCGAACATGTGGCGATCGCCGCTTGGCAGGAACTAGAAGTTTTGGGCTTGCGTCAGGCAGGGCGAGGACAGGTTCGGTTTTACGCCAGCAGCGAACCGGAACGCTTTGCCCAAATGAGCAGTTTCGGATTGGGGCAAGTGCCCCTTGTGACAAAAGTTAACCTTTCTCCGGTAGAATTACGCTTTTGAGAGGGCTAGGAGGTACGTGTGATCGGACAACGGCTGAACCCACCCCGCACCCGGGCGCACAGGGATTTGCGCAGAAATTTGCGTAGAGATTCGCGCCAAGATTCAGGTTGGTTGGCATTGGGGTGGAGGCGTCTGCGATCGCGCGGCCGGACAATTTTGGCGTTTGCCCTGGCGGTGTTGGCGGCCTTTTTGGCGGCCCCGATTGCCCCCGATGGGATCCCAGGTTTGGGTCTAGGTTTGGGTCCTGGGGCGGCGATCGCCCAAACCCCAAGGCTGACGGACATTCGGGCCACCGGCAACGGTTTGGTGTTGCGGTTGACGGGGGCATCCCTCCCCAACTTGCCCGTGAGCGTGCAGCGCATTGCCAACCCCGATCGCCTGGCGGTGGACTTGCCCGGCATTGAGGTGCCCGCCTTTCTGCACAACTCGCAATGCCCTGAATCGCTATGGGGTCAGCCAGGTGCGGGTGGCGCAATTTCAGAAGCAGCCCCCCATTGCCCGGGTGGTCTTGGATTTGGCGGATCCCCGGGGGGATTGGCAAGCGGCGTTTGTGAGGGATGGGGTGTTGTTGTCGCCGCCGCAGATCGCCCTGCCCCCCAAGCCCAAGTTGTGACAACCGTACCGCTATCGAGTCCCCCAGCCAGTCCCCTCCCCCTACCCCTGGGGACAACCTCCACCCTGGAACCCATTCCGGTGCCCACGGTGACGCCCATTGGCAGTACCCTGCCCCTGTTTCCCCAGCCCGGAGCCCCCACGGCCAACCCTGCGCCCATCACGGCCACGGGGGGCAGCCGCCTTCAGGCCATTTTGATCGATGCCACGGGTCAGATTTTGTTGCGGGGCGATCGCCCGTTTGCCTACCGGGGTTCCGCCGACCCGGCCACCAACACCTACAACTTGACGATTGAAGGGGCCGCCATTGCGGACAATTTTGTGCGGCCAGCATTGCCGGCCAATAGCCCCATTGAGCGCATCCGCCTCACCGCCCAAGGCAATTTTGTCACCGTTGGCGTGAAGGTTTCCCCCGGCTGGAGGGTGCAAGAGCTGGGGAACGTGGATGCCAACCAAGTGGCCCTGCAAGTGGCCAGCGCCGACGGCCGCCCTCCCACCTTGCCCACGGTGGCGCAAGCCCCAATGCCCGCAACCCGAGGCCGCGGCGTGGTGTTGATCGATCCGGGCCACGGCGGCCGCGACCCCGGGGCCGTCGCCAACAGCGTCCGGGAAAAAGATGTCGTGCTGAGCGTGGGGCTACGGGCCGGGCAATTGCTGCAAAAAATGGGCTACACCGTGGTGTACACCCGCACCGACGATCGCGAAGTGGAGTTGGCCCCCCGCGTACAATTGGCGGAGCGGGTGCGGGCCGATGTGTTTGTGAGCGTCCATGCCAATGCGGTAGACCCCCGTCTGGCCAGCGTCAACGGCATCGAAACCTTTCACGCCCCCAACTCCGCCGCCGGCCGCGAACTGGCACAATTCATTCAGCGGGAAGCCCTCGCCGCCACCGGGGCCAATGATCGCCGGGTCAAAACCGCCCGCTTTTATGTGGTGAGCCGAACCTCCATGCCTTCGGTGTTGTTGGAGACCGGCTTCGTCACCAATCCCCAAGAAGCCGCAATCTCACCAATCCCGCTTACCAAGACCGTCTGGCCACGGCGATCGCCCGGGGCGTTGTCTCCTATTTGCAACAACGGGGCTAGGGGCAAGGGGGCTTGCTATATTAACGATTGTTGCAATGCCCATTCTTTGCCCAAACCTATGGAACTGCCTACCGCTCTCCGTCCCATCGTGACCTTTGCCCATCCCCTGTTCATGACGTTGGTATTGGGGTATACCCTCTACACCGGCTATTTGGGTTGGCAATGGCGGCAAACCCGAAAAGAATCGGACAACGAGAAGAAAAAAGAGTTAACCCGTCAAGGTTTCAATCAGCGTCATTTCCAAACCAGCTCCATTTTGCTGGTGTTTTTGGTATTGGGAGCCTTTGGCGGCATGGCCGTGACCTACATCAACAACGGCAAACTGTTTGTGGGGCCCCACCTACTGGCCGGTTTGGCGATGGCGGCTTTGGCGGTAATTTCGACGGCCTTGGTGCCCGCGATGCTCAAGGCCAAAGACTGGGCCCGCAGCGCCCACATTGGTTTGAATACCGTGTTGGTGGGGTTGTTTTTCTGGCAGACCGTCACCGGTTTTGAGATCGTGCAGCGCATTCTGGACAGCATGGCCAAAGGCAGCTAAACCCTGACCGAAAGTCGCTAAACTAGGGCCAGCCGTTTTCTTGCCGAATGCATGCAAACCCTAGCCAAAAACTCAGAACCCACCCCGGCGATCGCCCCCGAATCTGGAGAATTTAGCGGGGCGATCGTCCGTCGCCGCACCCGGCCAGTGCGGGTGGGCAACATCACCATTGGCGGCGGGGCGCCGGTGGTGGTGCAGTCGATGATCAACGAAGACACCCTAGACATTGCCGGATCGGTGGCCGCCATCCGCCGGTTGCACGAAATTGGCTGCGAAATTGTGCGGGTGACGGTGCCGAGCATCGCCCACGCCAAAGCCGTCGGCGAGATCAAAGCCCGGTTGCGGGCCACCTACCAAGACGTGCCCCTGGTGGCGGATGTCCACCACGACGGCATGAAAATTGCCTTGGAAGTGGCCAAACACGTCGATAAGGTGCGGATCAACCCTGGTTTGTACGTGTTTGAGCGGCCCAAAGCCAACCGAGACGGCTACAGCGCCGCCGAATTTGCCGAAATTGGTGAGAAAATCCAGGAAACCCTCCAGCCCCTGGTGCAAACCCTCAAGGATCAAGACAAAGCCCTGCGGATTGGCGTGAACCACGGTTCGTTGGCGGAACGGATGCTGTTCACCTATGGGGATACCCCCTTGGGGATGGTGGAATCGGCGCTGGAGTTCCTGCGGCTGTGTGAAGCGATGGATTTTCGGAACTTGGTGGTTTCTTTGAAAGCCTCCCGGGTACCGGTGATGATTGCCGCCTACCAACTGATGGCCAAGCGGATGGCGGAACTGGGGATGGATTACCCCTTGCACTTGGGCGTGACCGAAGCCGGCGATGGGGAATACGGTCGCATCAAATCCACCGCCGGCATTGCCACCCTGTTGGCCCAGGGCATCGGCGACACCATTCGGGTTTCCCTCACCGAAGCCCCCGAAAAGGAAATTCCTGTCTGTTACAGCATTTTGCAATCCCTGGGGTTGCGCAAGACCATGGTGGAGTATGTGGCCTGCCCCTCCTGCGGTCGCACCCTGTTCAATTTGGAAGAGGTGTTGCACAAGGTGCGGGAGGCGACCCAACACCTGGTGGGGTTGGACATTGCCGTGATGGGCTGCATTGTCAACGGCCCGGGGGAAATGGCTGATGCCGATTATGGGTACGTGGGGCGGACTCCAGGGTTCATTTCGTTGTACCGCGGGCGGGAAGAAGTGCGCAAAGTGCCCGAAGCCAATGCCGTGAACGAATTGATTGCCCTCATTCAAGAAGATGGGCGCTGGGTCGATCCCTAGGCTCCGTTCCGCAACAATTCGTAGCATTCCCCCCTATACTTGGGAAGGGCTGCCCTTAAGGCAGTGTAGTTTTTGGAGCTGTCAGCATGGTTACCGTTTCGGTCAAGCACGAAGTCAAGGATTTGGGATTGGCTCCCCTCGGTCGGCAGCGGATTGCCTGGGCAGGGCGGGATATGCCGGTGCTCCAACAAATTCGCGATCGCTTTGCGGCGGAAAAACCGTTGGCGGGGATCAAAATTTCAGCCTGTTGCCACGTGACCACCGAAACGGCCAACTTGGCGATCGCCCTCCAGGCGGGTGGGGCCGATGCTTTGTTGATTGCCAGCAATCCTTTGTCCACCCAAGACGATGTGGCGGCCTGCCTGGTGGCGGATTACGGCATCCCGGTGTTTGCGATCAAGGGCGAAGACAACGCCACCTACCACCGCCATGTGGAAACGGCCCTCGACCACCGGCCCAACATCATCATTGACGACGGCAGCGATGTCACCACGTCTTTGGTGCAGAACCGTCCCCACCAGTTAGCGGACATCATCGGCACCACCGAAGAAACCACTACGGGCATTGTGCGGCTGCGGGCCATGTTTAACGATGGACGTTTGACCTTCCCGGCGGTGGCGGTCAACGATGCCCAAACCAAGCACTTTTTCGACAATCGGTACGGCACCGGTCAATCCACCTTGGATGGCATCATGCGCGCCACCAACACCTTGATCGCCGGTCGGGTGATTGTGGTGGCCGGCTACGGTTGGTGCGGCAAAGGCGTGGCGTTGCGGGCCCGGGGTCTGGGGGCCAACGTGGTCGTGACCGAAATTGACCCGGTACGGGCGATCGAAGCGGCGATGGACGGGTTTCGGGTGTTGCCGATGGCAGCGGCGGCCCGGGAAGGGGACATTTTCATCACGGTGACGGGCAACAAGCACGTGATTCGCCGGGAGCATTTTGAAGCCATGAAAGACGGGGCCATGATTTGCAACGCCGGTCACTTCGACGTGGAGTTGGACTTGGTGGGCCTGCGGGAAATGAGCAACTCGACGGCGTTTGTGCGTCCCTTCACCGAGGAATACAAGCTGAAATCCGGCAAGTCGGTGGTGGTGTTGGGCGAAGGTCGGCTGGTGAACCTGGCGGCGGCGGAAGGGCACCCGGCCAGCGTAATGGACATGAGCTTTGCCAACCAAGCCTTGGCGGCGGAATACCTGGTGAAGCAGAAGGGCAGCTTGGCGGCGGGCATTGTCTCGATCCCGACGGCGATCGATCAAGAAATTGCCCGGTTGAAGTTGCAGGCGATGGGCATTGCCATCGACACGCTGACGGAGGATCAAGTCCGTTACGTGAATTCTTGGCAAGAGGGTACCTAAAGTCCGGCGATGGCGGAAACCATAGACTGGACATCCCACGGGGTGATGGCGGGGTTGTTGCTAACCTTTGCCATTGCCCACAGCGGTTTGGCGGCTTTGCGTCCCCGGGGCGAAAAGGTGTTGGGGGCCCGACTTTACCGGGTGTTGTTTGCCTTGGTGAGCCTGCCCCTGGCGGCGGTGTTGTTGATTTACTTTTTCAATCACCGCTACGACGGGTCGGCCCTCTGGAACCTCCAGGGGGTGCCTGGGGTAGGCACTTTGGTGGGGTTACTCTCGACCCTTTCCTTTTTGTTGCTCTACCCGGCCACCTTTAACCTGTTGGAAGTGGCGGCGATCGCCCGGCCGCAAATTCACCTGTACGAATCGGGAATCATCCGCATCACCCGCCATCCCCAAGCCTGGGGCCAGATACTGTGGTGTTTTGCCCACTTTTTGTGGATTGGCTCCAGCTTTATGTTGGTGACCTGTATCGGGTTGGTTGCCCACCACCTGTTTGCGATCTGGCACGGCGATCGCCGCTGGTTGGCCAAACACGGCGCGGCCTTTTTGGCCCTGAAGGAACGCACGTCCATTGTGCCGTTTCAGGCGGTGTTGAACGGCAAACAAAAGCTGGTCTGGCACGAGTTTTTCCGGCCAGCCTACTTGGGGGTATTGGTGGCGGTGTGGGGGTTTCGGGCTTTGCACCCCATCGCGAGCCAAGGCTTCGCCCAAATTCCTTGGTAAAGCTTCCTGCCGTTGGGGGATTGCGGTAAAGAGAGGAGCTACGTAATATATGCAAGCCCCTCGATGGCGTGCGCGGCTTTACCAACAATGTTTCTCGATCTATGCTCGTTCGATTCGGGTATCGTGAATGTGTTGACCGCCGTAGACCGACCCTGGCAACGGCTCTGGTAGCCGGAGTCTTGGCAGTCGGAAACGATAAGTTGACCTTGCGTACCCACCTGGGGAACCAGGATCGAATAACTGCGGTACGACGGCGTTGTGGAGGGGTTTTTCAAATTTCGATATTTACTCAAAACACGAACTGTCAAAATAATCACTGTCAAAATACAGGCTGCCCAGTTACGTTGCCCGGTGGGCTGTAGCGGCAAACCAAGATATCGTTGCCGCTCCCCGTCGCCAAACCGCAGCCCACTTGAGTGGTGTTGCGCCAGATAATTTGGGTGTAGTGCCCCACATCCGCCCAGTTGCCGCTGGTACTGACATTGGGAAACACACCGACTCGGAAGAAGCGCTGCTCAGAGCCCCAGCCATCTACCATGTTGGTGGCGCTGAAAGCCCCGGCGGTGCCCATCCACAGATTTTCCCCTTGACCCGATCGCTGTGAACGGGTGCTGTGCCTTAGTTCGCGCCCGCCGGCGGCTGCCAAGGCATTGGCCCACCCTTGGGCGGCCGCAGCCAAAGCTTCCGACCAAACGAGGGGAGGTACCCCAACGGCGGTTCGGTATTGATTGTGGGCCTGCAACCACGCTGCGGTGGTTTGGTTGCTGGATGGGTTGGTGGGGTTTGGTTGGGGGAATTGGGGGCGACGCGATCCTGATGTACCCTGGGGCAGAATTCCTGGCTGATCCGCACCCCGCTGACATCCACAAGAAAGACCGTTGCCTTGGCGTCGCCAGTCCCCTGTCCAAACCAGGCCGCGTTGTCCACAGAGGTTGGGACAAACCTGCTGGGGTGACGGCAATTGGGCCGCGGCCGAACCGCCAACGACCAACATTCCCATCAGTGCAGCTCCAGTCTCCAGCCGCCCAACACGTTGCCCGGCACTTTGTCCAGTACTTGGTATGTTCATTGCTTGCTCCACAATGTTATAGCTGTAAATAACTTGGTTAGGACGGGGTGCAGGGGTGCAACCCCTGACTGGGGGGGAAGCCCCCAAATTCCCTTTTCTTTCGATGTCCGAACCTACCCGAATATATAGCTGTTTTGCATAGCGATGAGACAAGACAGGTCGGGTCGCAGGGGCGAAGCCCCACAATGGTTCTATTGGACTTTCGTTGGGCAAGAAAAAATTGTATCAATTTTAATTAAAACGATTATAGCCATAGATAGGATTTGGACAGGATGCCCAAAAGGTCACCGGCGATCGCCGTGCCCCCCCATCCAATCTAACCCGACACAAACTTACGATATCTGGCCGAGGCAAGGCCAGGATGGCCGTGGCATATTAACCCTGCGTCTCAATTGTTTCATTGAACAAGTACGGCGGAACGCTTTGACAAAAGGAAAGTTGGTTTGGGATGACGGGCTCTGGATTTGAGTCCCATGGATAGATTGTCCATAGATCTCCCAAAACCAATGAATCCTGTACTCTAGGCGAGCCGCTTTTTTTGATATTTGCTTTTTCGATGTCTGTTTTGATACTTACCAGCTTTAACGCCTAGCTTTAATGCTTTGGCTTTAATGCTTACTAAGTTTTGGCTGGACTCTGGGTGTCCCAACTCTAACACGACTGGAGGACGCGGGTTCGACAACCCAAAACCTTCCCCTGTCCCTGCTTTCCCCCTGCACCCAGGTTCTGGATCCTGCCGTAGGTGGGAGCGGCCGCCCAAACGCTTCGGTTGCCCCTTCTCCAATTGGGGGAGGGGAGAAAATGAGCCATACCTATGGAGCTCACGTCAGCTTAGACCAAACGTTACAATAACGTAAAGGTTTGTGCGTGGGGTCTATGGCTACCGAATCCTTGTTCCGGCAACGTTTGCAGCATCCCGATCGCCCGGTGATTGTGTTCGATGGGGGGATGGGCACCCAATTGCAAGCGCAAAACCTGACCGCCGAGGATTTTGGTGGCCCCCAATACGAAGGGTGCAACGAGTATTTGGTGCTGAGCAAGCCGGAGGCGATCGCGAAGGTGCATCGGGCCTATTTGGAGGCCGGGGCCGACGTGATCGAAACCGATACCTTTGGCGGCACGGCCATTGTGTTGGATGAGTACGATTTGGGCCCCTTCGCCTACGAAATCAACCAGAAGGCGGCGGCCCTGGCCAAATCCCTCGCCCAGGAATTTTCGACCCCGGAAAAACCCCGGTTTGTGGCCGGCTCGATGGGCCCGGGCACAAAATTGCCCACCCTGCTCCACATTGATTTTGATTCCATGGAGCGGGCCTACCGGGAACAGGTGCGGGGGCTCTACGACGGCGGAGCCGATCTGCTCATTGTGGAAACCTGCCAGGATGTCCTCCAAATCAAATCCGTGCTGAAGGCGATCGAAGCCGTGTTTGCCGAAAAGGGCGATCGCCTCCCCATCATGGTTTCGGTGACGGTGGAATCCACGGGCACGTTGTTGGTGGGCTCGGCGATCGATGCCGTGGTGGCGATTTTGGAGCGCTACCCCATCGACATTTTGGGGTTGAACTGTGCCACGGGCCCCGATCTGATGGCGGAACACATTCGGTACCTGAGTCAGCACTCGCCGTTTGCGGTGTCTTGCATTCCCAACGCCGGCTTGCCGGAAAACGTGGGCGGTCAAGCGGTGTATCGGCTCACCCCGGACGGTCTGCGGGATCACCTCAAGGTGTTTGTGGAGGAATTGGGGGTGCAAGTGATTGGCGGCTGTTGCGGCACCACGCCGGCCCACATTCGGTCCCTGGCGGCGACGGCGGCCCAACTGCGGCCCAAGGCGCGACCCTACACCTATGTGCCGGCGGCGACCTCTCTCTACGGCAGTCAGCCCTACGAACAGGACAATTCATTTTTGATTGTGGGGGAACGGCTCAACGCCAGCGGCTCCAAGAAATGCCGCGATTTGTTGGCGGCGGAAGATTGGGATGGGTTGGTGGCCCTCGGGCGCGGTCAAGAACAGGAAGGGGCCCACGTTTTGGATGTGAACGTGGATTACGTGGGTCGGGACGGGGTGCGGGACATGCACGCCCTGGTGTCGCGGCTGGTGACCAACGTCACGCTGCCCTTGATGTTGGACTCGACGGAATGGCAAAAAATGGAAGCCGGTCTGAAGTTGGCGGGCGGCAAGTGCATTCTCAATTCCACCAACTACGAAGACGGCGAAGAACGGTTTGATACGGTGTTGGCCCTGGCCAAGACCCATGGCGCAGGCATCGTGATCGGCACCATTGATGAAGAAGGAATGGCCCGCACCGCCGAGAAGAAGTTGGAAATTGCCCGCCGAGCCTACCGCCGCGCCACCGAACATTTTGGTTTGCCCGGCCACGAACTCTTCTTCGATACCCTGGCGTTGCCCATTTCCACCGGCATTGAAGAAGACCGGCAAAACGCGGCCCAAACCATTGAAGCCATTCGGCGCATCAAACAGGAGATGCCCGAGTGCCATCATTTGTTGGGCATTTCCAACATTTCCTTTGGGCTGAATCCGGCTTCGCGGATGGTGTTGAATTCGGTGTTTCTGGATGAAGCTCGGCGGGCGGGTTTGGACGCGGCGATTGTCCATGCCAGCAAAATTTGCCCCTGAACCGGATCGGGGAACAGGAACAGGCCGTGGCCCTAGATCTGATTTACGATCGCCGGCGGTTTGAGGGGGACATCTGCACCTACGATCCCCTGGGGGAATTCACCAAATTGTTTGAAGGGGTCAGCACCCAACGGGAAGAAGGGACGGAGGTGGATTTGCCCCTCGAAGAATTGCTGAAAAACACATCATCGATGGCAACCGGGTGAACCTGGAACATCGTTTGGAGGAAGCCCGGGCCGCCGGCTATGCCCCCCTGGACATCATCAACAACTTTTTGTTGGACGGGATGAAGGTGGTGGGGGAACTGTTTGGGGCCGGCAAAATGCAATTGCCCTTTGTGTTGCAGTCCGCCGAGACGATGAAGGCGGCGGTGGCCCACCTCGAAAAGTTCATGGAAAAAGCCGAGGGCAGCAACAAGGGGGTGGTGGCGATCGCCACGGTGAAGGGGGATGTGCACGACATCGGCAAAAACCTGGTGGACATCATTCTCACCAACAACGGCTATAAGGTGATCAATTTGGGCATCAAACAGCCGGTGGAAAACATCGTGCGTTGTTATGAAGAACACAAGCCCGACTGCATTGCCATGAGCGGTTTGCTGGTGAAGTCTACGGCGTTCATGCAGGAAAATTTGGCAGAATTCAACAAGCGGGGGATCACGGTGCCGGTGATTTTGGGGGGGGCAGCCCTCACGGCGAAGTTTGTGTACGAAGATTGTGCCCGCACCTACAAGGGGCAGGTGATTTACGGGAAAGATGCTTTTTCCGATTTGAATTTCATGGATGCCTACATGCCGGCAAAGCAGGCGGGGGCTTGGGACAATTTTCAGGGTTTTTTGAACGGCCATCAGATGGGGGAATGGCGGCAGTATCGAGGGGAAGACCTCAACGCCAAGGCCCAGGAACCGGTTTTATCCAAAGTACACGAAGTGAAGGAAGTCGATACGCGGCGATCGGAGGCGGTCGATCCCCACATCGAACGTCCGGTACCCCCCTTCTGGGGCACCCAAATTCTCACCGATATTCCTTGGGATGAATTGTTTGGGTATTTGGATTTGCAGGCATTGTTTGCGGGGCAATGGCAATTCCGCAAGCCCAAGGAGCAAACCCGGGGGGAATACGATGCCTTTGTGCAAGAGAAGGTGCATCCCATCCTCAAACACTGGTGGGAACGCATCACCACCGAAAACCTGTTGCAACCGACGCTGGTCTACGGCTATTTTCCGGTGCGTGCCGAGGGCAACACCGTATATATTTACGATCCCGTGGCGGTGGCGGCTGGGGCCGAACCCCATGAAGTGGCCCGGTTTGAGTTTCCACGCCAAAAGTCGCTGCGGCGGTTGTGCATTGCTGATTTCTTTGCGCCCGCGGAGCAAGGAATTTGGGATGTGTTGCCGTTGCAGGCAGTGACAGCGGGCCACATCGCCACGGAATTTGCCCAAAAATTGTTTGCGGCCAACCAATACACCGATTATTTGTATTTCCATGGGCTGGCGGTGCAGGTGGCGGAGGCGCTGGCGGAGTGGAACCATGCCCGCATCCGGCGGGAGTTGGGGTTTCCCGATCCGGCAGAGATCGCGATTCGCGAGGTGTTGGCACAAAAATACCGGGGTTCCCGCTATAGCTTTGGCTATCCGGCGTGCCCCCACATTCCCGATCAATACAAGCTGCTGGATTTGCTGCAGGCGGAGCGCATTGAGATGACCATGGACGAAAGCGAACAGATCTACCCGGAACAATCCACCACGGCGCTGATTGTGCATCACCCCACGGCGAAGTATTTCAGCACCTGAAGCAAATCCCTGGCGATCGGACGCAAGGGCTGTCCCGTCGAGATCTTTGGTTTTCCCCCACCCGTCCCAACCAATCTATGTTACGGACATATATAGTCATTTTAATTAAAACCGACACGATTTTTTCTTGCCCAACGAACGTCTAATAGAACCAATAGGGGGCTTCGCCCCTGCGACCCGAGTTGTTTTGTCTCGTCGCTATGCAAGACAGCTATACA
>JAAUUG010000042.1 GCA_012031195.1 Oscillatoriales cyanobacterium SM2_1_8 | reverse complement strand
GAATGCCATTCGAAAATGGTAGCGGACACGGTGTTATCGGTGAATGGGGTGAACAGTCGCCCGGTTGGTGAACTTCACCGCCAGCAACTTCAGCGATGCCGATTTATAGCTGTTTGCATAGCGACGAGACAAAACAACTCGGGTCGCAGGGGCGAAGCCCCCGTATTGGTTCTATTAGACTTTCGTTGGGCAGGAAAAAACTGTATCGATTTTAATTAAAATGACTACAACTTAGGCGGGCATGTTTGACAACACCTGCAAATACCTGGCCGCCACCTACCCCGAGGACATGGCGGCTTGGTTGTTGGGGGAGCCCCTCTCCCTGAGCGAAGTGCAACCCCAAGAACTAACCCTCGACCCGATTCGAGCGGACTCTTTGGTGTTGTTGCGGGGGGAAAACCTGTTGTTGCACCTGGAGTTTCAGACCCAGCCCGATCCCGATATGCCCTTGCGGATGTTGGACTATTGGTTGCGGGCGCGGCGGCGGTTTCCGGGTATCGCGATCCGTCAGGTGGTGCTGTATCTGCGACCCACCGCTTCCACCAAAGTATTTGAGAATCGGTTCCGCGATGAGAACACAGAGCATCGGTACGAAGCGATTCGGATGTGGGAGCGTCAGCCGGAGGAGTTTTGGGGCAGGGTGGGGACGTTGCCGTTGGCGATTTTGGCCGGTCAGGGGGAAAAAACCAGCCTATTGCGAGAAGTGGCCCGAGCGATCGAAGAGGTGCCGGAGGCGAAAGTGCGGGGGGGAGGTGGCCACAGCGGCGTACATTTTGGCGGGGTTGGTGATGGCGGATAATGTGGTAGAGCGGATTTTGCGGAGGGACGTGATGAAGGAATCGGTGACGTATCAAAAGATCTTGGCGGAGGGGATGGAGAAGGGCATCTATCGGGGTTGGCAAGAGGGCAAGCAGGAGGGCATCCAACTGGGCAAGCAGGAGGGCAAACAAGAGGGAGAGGCACAACTGGTCTTGCGTTTGCTGACCCGGCGGTTTGGAGATTTGCCACCTAACGATCGCCGCGTCATTGCCAACTTACCTCTGAACCAACTCGAAGCCCTTGGCGAAGCCCTGCTCGATTTTCAAAGCCCAGAGGAACTCGATGCTTGGCTAACGGAGCATGGTGCGCCATCTTAGAATTTCCCTTGGTCTCGCTCCGGGGCACAGGATTGCTTTTGGTAAACCCGGATTGATGATACGCTCCAAGAAAAGCACTGCGCAATTTTGAAGGCTGAAGATGCACGTCCTTCGCCCTGGTTTGGTTCTCAAAGACCGCTACGTTTTGACCGGGCAACTGGGGCGCAACGCCGGTCGCCAGACTTGGCAGGCCACCGATCGCCAAACCGACCAACCGGCGATCGTGAAATTGCTGACCTTTGGCGGCGATGTGGAGTGGGACGATTTGAAACTGTTTGAGCGCGAAGCTCAGGTGCTGCAACAGTTGAACCACCCACGGATTCCCCAATACCTGGATTACTTTGCCCTGGACGATCGCACGTTGTGGTTTGGGTTGGTGCAGGCTTACATTCCTGGGGAAACCCTCAAACAAGGGCTGGATCGAGGCGTGAAATGGTTGGTGGCGGATTTGGTACAGTTCGCCAAAGAGGTGTTGGACATTTTGATCTACCTGCATGAGTTGCAGCCCCCCCTGCTGCATCGAGACATCAAACCCAGCAACTTGATTTTGGGTACCGATCGCTGCCTGCATTTGGTGGATTTTGGGTCGGTGCAAGACAAGGCGGCGGCGGAGGGCAAAACCTTCACGGTGACGGGCACCTACGGGTACGCGCCGATCGAGCAGTTTGGCGGGCGAGCAGTGCCGGCCTCGGATTTGTACGGGTTGGGGGCCACCCTCATCCATTTGGCCACGGGGCAATCGCCGGCGGATTTGCCCCAGGATGAACGGGGTCGGATTGCCTTTCGCGAGGCAGCGAGTTTGCCCAACCATCTGGCCACTTGGTTGGAGGTGATGACCGATCCTTTGGTCAAAAAACGCTACCCTTCGGCCCGGGCGGCGTTGGCCGCTTTGGCGGATTTAATCGAAGCGGCTCGGGCGGTACAACCCCGCAAAACCTCCGTATTGCCTGGGTTTGCGACCCGGGTGCAGGTCACGGCCGCCGCCGATGTGTTGGCAATTGAGGTGCCGGCCAAGTTGCGGGGGCCCGCCTCCAACTCGACCCCAACGTGGCCGTGGGCATCGCCTGCGGGGTTTTGGTGTTGGGGGTGTTGGCTTTGAGCCCAGCCCTGTTGCGGTATCTGCCGTTTTTGGCCGTGGTGCCGATCGCCCTCATTTTTGGCGTGGATGCGGCCGCCAACGGGTTTACGGATGAGAAGGCAATGTTCAACCGCCAGATTTTCCGGATCGAGCGCAACTTTTTGGGCTTGTTTCGGATGGTGCAAACGGGGGTGACGCGGGACATTCAGTACGTGGTGGGCAGCTCCACAGGGCAAACCAAAAACGGGACGCCCCTGGGCATTCAGGTGGTGTTGCAAACCCCCAACCGGCGGTATCACTTGGGGCGCCGCAGCTTGATGGGCAGCACCCTTTCGGAACGGGAAGCGGCTTGGTTGATGCGGGTTTTGCAAGACTGGCTGGCGCTAGAGTAATTGCCCCTTACGCCGGTTGGTTGAAGCGGGCGGCGGCATCGGCCAAGGCTCGGTCGGCATCTTTTTCGCCAAACATGGCCCGCTGCAATTCTTCGTAAAGGATTCTGCGCAATTCATCCAAGCGCTCGGAGGGCGGTACCAAGACCGCCGCTTGGGGCAATTGAGCGGCACTCACCCGACGGGCCCGGGCCAGCAGATCGCCCTCTTCTTGGAAAAATGGATCGGCCACCGCCTTGGCGGTGGAAGGCAAGGTGTTGGCGACCCGGGCAAAGGCCAATTGATTGGGGTCGTTGGTGAGAAATTGGCACAGGGCTACGGCCGCTTCCCCATGCACCGACCCTTGCAACGCTACCAAGTTCATCACGGCGGCACTGCGACGGCCGGTCTCGCCGGCAATTTGGGGCCCAATGTCCGTCACGGCGGCGATCGCGGGGGCGTTTTCCTGGATTTGGCGCACGAATTGGGGGCCCCCCATCACCAAAGTTAGGTCGCCGGCTTGGTAGCGCTCGATCGCCCGTTGGTGGCCTTCCGTCAGCGTCTCCCGGGGAATGAGACCAAACTGAAAAAGGTTGATCCAATACTGAAAGGCTTGGCGACCTTTGGCGGTGTGAAAGGCGGCCCGACCCTCGCCATCCAACAGGTTCATCCCCATCTGCACCATCGATTCCAGCATCTGGGAACCGTCCATCGTGGGCAAAAAGGCATATTTCCCCGTCCGATCGCGCACCGTCACCGCCGCGATCGCCAATTCTTGATAGGTCTGGGGCAATTGGGGCAAGCCCGCCGCCCGCAACAACTCCCGGTTGGCAATGGTAATGTCCGTGGCCACATACCACGGCAAACCAAAAACCCGATCGCCCAGACGGTTGGCCGCCCACAACCCCGGAAAATAAGCCCCCTGGGCAGCCGAGTCCAGGCGATCGCCCATGTCCACCAACAGGTTTTTGGCGGCCAACTTGGCGGCAAATTGGGGATTCAAGTTCACCACGTCGGGGGGATCGCCCCCAGCCACCGCCCGCAAAATTTGCCCTTCCATTTCGCCCCAGGGCACATCCACCCAGGTGACGGCCATCCCCCCCCGGCGCCGCCGCAAAGGCCGACAACACTTCGGCCATGTAGGCTTCAAACGTGGGCTTGAGCTGCATTGTCCAAAACACCAGGCGATCGCGTTGGGTCGCCCGGGGCGCGGCGGCACATCCCCCCGCCAACACAAAGCTACCCCCCAACCGCAACATCCGTCGCCGCGACCAACTCATAACCCCTCCAACTCCCGCACCAAGGCCGTCACAATTTCGCGATCGGGAGCCTCCGGCGCCAACCCCAAATACTCCTGCAGGTAGCGCTTGGCCTGCATCCCATCCGCCAATTGATAGTGCAACAATCCACAATCTCGCCAGTGCTGGGGGGCGTTTTGGTTCAAAGCCAGCAGCCGCTCGGTCGCCGCCAAAGCCTTGCGGGCTTCCTGACGCTGCAAATAAATCCCCTTGAGGTTGCCCAACATCCGCTCCAAAATTTGCCGCCCCGATACCGGCTGCAAATACTCCGGCCGCAGCGTCACCCGCTCCCGGTAAATCTCCCGCAGGCGATCGCCGCAGTCTTCGGGAAACAAAATTTCCCCGCCATAAAACGGATCGACAAAAATTTCCAAATCGGGGTGGCAAGGCCGCACGATAAAATGTCCGGGCAAGCCAATTCCCGCAAACGGCAGCCCGATCCGCTCCCCCAACACCAAATACAACAGCGACAAAGAAATCGGAATCCCCAGGCGATCGCGCAACACATCGGTAATAAAACTATTGCGGGGATGGTAATAATCGGCTTCGTTGCCGCGAAACCCCAACTCCTCAAACAAATAGTTCCCAACTTCCCGCACCTGCCGCAACGGGTAGGAAACCTCGGCCAGCCGGGACCGCAACACCGCCGCCATCTCGTCCATTTGCTGACGGGCGATCGCCAGGTCGATGGTCGGGTACTCTTCCCAAGCAATCGCCAAAGCCCCTTCCCATAAATGAAACCCTTGCCAAAGGTCGTCGGGCAGCGCCGCGATTTGGAGAAACTTCTGCCGAGCCGGTGCCAAAACTTGCATGGGTCTAAAGCGCGTAAACCTTGCCTTCAAACCACAGCCTTGCGATCCCCTTCTCCCGCAACTTGTCTTGGGTCAACGCCAACAAGTGCGCCGGCAATTTGATCAGGCGATGGTTTTGCTGCACAAAGCGCTTGGCGTGGCGGTGATGGGCAAACAGAGGCATCGTAGGACAATCCCCATCCACCGCCGGCGATCGCCCCGGCTCCTGAAATTCGCGGAGGGGTCGGGTCACAATTTCCGAAAACTTGTCCACCGTGATGTAACACACCGATGGCAACGTCAAATCCGCCAGCGGCAACACCTCTAGGCTCGACCCAGCATAGGCAAACTCGGTGCCTTCGTCCCCGTCCAAATCCTCATCTTCCGAATCCTCCTCCGCCTCTTCCTCTTCGTCAAACTCGTCCCCCACCAAATCCGCCACCCCTTCCACCGAAAAATTGGTGGACTCCGGCTCGGTCGGGGGCAGGGTTTCCGTCCGCTCTCCCCTGGCCATCCCTTCATCCACCGCCAAGTTCATCGCCAAATCCGACGCATCCGCAACGGTCACCGTTTCGTCAACCGCCAATTCCCCTGCCAATTCCCCTTCCAAGTCCACAGTCGGGAGCCAAGGCAAAACCGGCGACTCTTCCCCTCGGCGTTTGCCCTTGGCCTGTTTGCTCTTGGCCTGCTTCTGCCGCACCAAAACCTGATATTCCGCCGGGGGAATCCCTTCTTGCAAAAAGCGGGCGATCGTGCTGGCGCTAACCCCAAACTGCTGTGCCAACTGGCTGGCCGTAGCGGCCGACGAACGGTAACGCCGCGCCACCTCTTGCTTTTCCTCCTCCGTCAACCGTTTGCCTGGCATCGCTCTCCTCCCCCTCGTTGGTAACCCACCCCATCAACCTTCGCCGACAGCCCGTAGCGATTCTGCCATCAATTTTTTCAGGGGAGGCAATTCCGACTGCAACGCTTGCCACAACACCGCCAGATCCGTCTCAAACACCCCATACATCAAGCGATCGCCCAGCCCAATGATTTCTCGCCAGTTCAGGTCAGGATGATGATCGATAAACTCCCAAGGCAACCGTTTCGCCGTAGCGCCAACAATGCCCAACGATCGTTCCACCGCATACACCGTCTTGGGATCGCAACGGAAAGCCGCAAAATCCATCCCCGCCACAAACGACTCGGTGGCCTCAATCGCCTCCATGATGTCTTGAATCTGCGCCTGCAGGCGCTTGAGGTTTTCCAGAGAGCGATCGGCAGTCATGTCCGGCAATTACCAGATAAAAAGATAAAAGGCAGCTTTGGATTTGTGTCTCCTAACTTTAACATTCTCCAGCCTTGGCCCTGAAGCAATCTTGGGCAAAATCTCAAATCCGCAAGGTTAACTCACCCTACCTTGGACGGCAAGGCCACAACCCCAGCACAGGCAAAAGCCGACAAAAAGCAGATGGAAGCCGCAACCTCCATCCGCCCCTTTCCTGGTTTCAAGCTATGGCCAGGGTTTGTGCACTACACCCGCTGCAACTCCCGTTCCACCAAAGGCGTTTTGGCAATATCGAGGTTGGAGCGCACCGGCGTAAAGCTGGGCACCACCACCGAACGATCTTGCTTCGTGAGCTGACCGTACAGCCGCTGGGTATTGGGGAAATTGGCCGCCGGGAAGGTGGCATAGCGGTTGTAGGGCACCGTATCTTCGCCAAAGGCCTGCAGGTACTCCATCGTGTTCACCAGCGCCGCCACAAAGGGCCGGAACCCTTCCCGCGACAACAGGATGTTGTATCGACGGATTTCCGCCTGGTTCAACGGGGCCCGACCCAAGAAATGCTTCGTCCCCAACTCAATCACCTTCGTGTTCGGATAGGGCGCGTAAAATTCCTTGGCGTACAAGTCCGAGGTGCCGATCACCAAGATGAATTCCTTGACGGAAATTTCGCCGTTGGCCAAACCGCTGGTGTACCGACTGAACTGGCTGTTGGCGACATAGGCATCCATGTCCCGCTCGAACACCTGGCGGAACGCCGCCCGGGTCAAATTGCTGACTTCCACGGGGTCGCGGCTGATCAACTTGAAAATCTTCCGCTGCTCCCGCTGCTTGCTCACCCCTTGGTTGGTTCGCTGGGCGATCGCCACCACCGAGCGATCTTCGGCCACCGCCCCCAACTGCACAAACAACGGCGTTTCCGGCCTCTCCACCGTCGTGCCCTTGTCTTCGGTCAGGGTACCCAGGCGATTTTGGCGCAACGAGACCCCCGCCGGCGTCAGGTACCGTTCGTAGGGCACCGTGTCTTCCCCAAAGGCCTGGTTGTACTCGTCGCTATCGAGCAAAGCATCGACCAAAGCGTAAAAGCCCTGCTTGTAGCAAACATCGTAGTAGCGGTTCATCTCCGGCCGGCCGTAGGTTGGCCGACCCAACAGCCGGCGATGGATGTACTCGATCGCCTTGCAAACATAGAGCTTGGTCCAGTACAGGTCGCGGAACAACGGCGACTTCGCCAACTGTCGCACAAACTCCCGCACGCTGATTTCCCCATTTTCGAGGCGAATTTCCCACACCTTCAACCCCTGACCGGCATAGGGTTGCCGCCCCAACACCTGTTGGTAAATCGCCCGAATCACCGCCTGGGTCGAGCTTTCGCTGAACCGGACGCTGGTACCCTGCACTCGGGTGGACTTGCCCTTGCTGAACTTGCGGTTTTCCGAAGGCACCTGATCCAGCTTGATCACCTTGGGCCCCAACGAGCCGGGTGCCACCCCCTGCGCCGCCGGCGCGCTCACCTGATTGAGAATCCCCGGGCCGTTGCGAATCAAAATCCGCCGCGTATCCTTGCCAAACGGAGCGGGGCTGGCATTTGGGTCTTTCCGTTCCTTCGGAAAAATCGCCCCAAACTGAATTTCCAACGGATCGTTGCCCGCCCCGTACACGTGTTGATCCGGGAGCGGTTGCCGATAGGCCGCAAACAACGTCACAAACTGCGGCACTTGGCGGAAAGGAGCGCTGTAATTGAACAAATCAAACTGGGCCCCCCAGTTCCGACAGGGCTGGGCTTCCTGACCCAAACCCCGGCGATAGGGCACCGTCTCTTCGCCAAAATAGTCCGCATATTCCTTCGAGTCCACCAAGGCATCGATCAACGCCGGCAAACCGCCCTTCGACACGATCGCAAAATAGCGCTGCACCTCTTCCCGGCTTTCCGGGGCACGGCCCAAAAAGTGCTTGAACGCCAATTCCAAAGCCCGCGAATTGATGAACGGCAGGAAGAATTCATCTCGGTACAACGACGACTTGCCCAAGCGCCGGACAAACTCCTTCGTCGAAATTTCGCCGTTCTTCACCTTCGATTCCAGATCGGAAATTTTCAGGCTGTAGGCCTTGGTGATGTCCCGCTCGAAAATCTGCCGGTAGGCCGCCCGCACCACTTCATTTTTTTCCGAAGTGGACAACCCCGGCTTCATCACAAACTTTTGCCGCCGCTCCGCCGTGTTGAAATAAATTTGGGGCAACGCCAAGCCCTGCACGTCCGTCGTCGGCCGCTGCCGCACTTTGTTGGATGGGGTCGGCGCCTGCAGCTCCGTCAACAACACCCCCATGTACTCCGCCACGATCGCCTGGGCCGCCTCGTCGTTCTTGAACAAAGCCAAAGCCGCCCGGCGCATGGTTTGCAGCGCCACAATCGTGGCATCGATCGAACAGGCCGCCTCCAAAATGTCCCGCAACCCCCGCGTGTTTTGGGCCAAAATGCTGGGATCGCCCAACACAATCGCGTAGGTGGCATAGCGCAAAAACCACGACAAATCCCGCAGGGACTTTTTCATCCGTTCCGGGCCGTAGCGGGCAATGTTGATCGGACGAAACCCCGGCGGCGGTTGGTCGAGCACCCCCGTCAACCCGGCGGAGCTAAAGAAATCTTTGATCGCATCGATGAAATTGCCCCCGGTTTCCGCATAGGTGGTCACCCCCAAGGTCATCCCCCGCAGCATGTCAATGGGAACCCCATCCCGACCCACCTCCAACTCCTGACCGGGTTCCTTCGGTTTTTCCAAAAAGGCAATGGGACTGCCCCCCGTAAAAATCCGGTTCGCCGCCCGCGACACGATCGCATCCGCATTGGCGGTCAACACCGCCGCAATTTCAAGGCGCTTGGTGCCCGACTGAAAATACGTGGACAAGGATTCCAGCTCGGTGCGCACCGGAAACCGATCCTGCTGCTCCACCTGCGACAAGGTCGAAGTTACGGTCGTCTGGAAAAGCTGGGGGCGGGCATTTGTAGCCCCGCTGGATGCTGTTAACGCCATGAGGTTCCCTTTTTCTAAAAAAGTACGGGCAAAAAAGAGATATTTAAGGAAGAATACGTCTCAGTATATCGGCTGGGGGTCAACCCACCGTCTTGGCCGCCCCTTCAGCAAACCAGAAAACCCCCGCCAATGCCCAGCCCATTGGCGCGATCGCCAGGATAAGTTTTGTTACAAACCCCGGTTCAGCACTCGTCGAACGGCTCAATGTCCAGCAGATGGCGGTAAGGCTCCACCAACTCCGGCTGGGTAAACGCCAAATGGCGCAACAGATGCCAATCCTGCAAACCGGCAAAGGGACTGTCGTAGTCGTCCCGCTCCAAACGGGCCGCAATCTCGGCGATCGCCTCCGGGGACGAACCGATCGGGGTAGGAAGCTTCTTGGGATACCATGGCTTGCACTCCTTGCGCTTTATGCTGAGATTTGTGTGCCGAGATTCATGAGCTGTGGGCCGAGATTTGGAGCCATATTTTGAAGCCACCGGCCCAGCCCGTTTCACCGATAAGGGGCCCCCGCAAGTTCAGTGGGTAGTACATTCTAATCGGGACTACCTTCTAATCTGTCCCCCCCCATGAAATAATTGAGCATTGTTTACATTGATTGCGCACCATGGAACGCACCTTCATCGCCATTAAGCCAGACGGCGTACAGCGCAGCTTGGTCGGCGAGATCATCCGCCGCTTTGAAGCCAAGGGCTTTCAGTTGGTGGGGCTCAAACTGGTGCAGGTCACCCGCGAACTCGCCGAAAAACACTACGCCGAGCACCGCGAACGCAGCTTCTTTGCCGGCTTGGTAGAATTCATCACCTCGGGGCCGGTGGTGGCCATGGTCTGGGAAGGCAAAGGGGTGATCGCCGCTTCCCGCAAGGCGATCGGCAAGACCAATCCCCTCGATGCCGATTTGGGCACCATTCGCGGCGATTTTGGCGTGGACTTGGGTCGCAACATCATCCACGGCTCCGATGCCCCCGACACCGCCGAACGGGAAATCGCCCTCTGGTTCGCCCCCCACGAAATCGCCGACTGGAAACCCTCGACCACCTCTTGGCTCTACGAGTAAACCCATCCCCCCCCCATTGGGTGAATTGGCCGTTCCGTCTTGATACCCCTGGCTTGACAATCCCCGACTTTGCTTGACAATCCCCGGGGGTCTTAACAATTTCTTTGGGTATCTACGGAGATCATCACTTGACAAAACTTAACAAAGCGGTTAGATTGTGGGAGGAGCTTAACAAAGCAACTTTCACGGTTCGTTAAGTCATCCCAAGCAAACCTAAGATTTACCACAAAACCATGACGACTGCAGTACAACGCCGCGAGAGCGCGTCGCTGTGGGAACAGTTTTGCCAGTGGATCACCAGCACCAACAACCGGCTGTACATCGGCTGGTTCGGGGTGTTGATGGTGCCCTGCCTGCTCGCCGCGACCATTTGCTTCACGATTGCTTTTATCGCTGCCCCCCCGGTAGACATTGACGGTATCCGGGAACCCGTGGCCGGTTCGCTGCTGTACGGCAACAACATGATCTCGGCGGCGGTGGTGCCTTCCTCGAACGCCATTGGCTTGCACTTTTACCCCATTTGGGAAGCGGACAGCCTGGATGAATGGCTGTACAACGGTGGTCCTTACCAATTGGTGATTTTCCACTTCTTGATCGGCGTGTTTTGCTACATGGGTCGGGAATGGGAATTGTCGTACCGGTTGGGTATGCGTCCTTGGATTGCTGTGGCGTACAGCGCGCCGGTGGCGGCAGCGACGGCAGTGTTCTTGATCTACCCGATTGGGCAAGGTTCGTTCTCGGACGGGATGCCTTTGGGGATCAGCGGCACGTTCAACTTCATGATCGTGTTCCAAGCGGAGCACAACATCTTGATGCACCCGTTCCACATGTTGGGTGTGGCCGGTGTGTTTGGTGGTAGCTTGTTTTCGGCGATGCACGGTTCGTTGGTGACCTCGAGCTTGATTCGGGAAACGACGGAAGACGAGTCTCAGAACTACGGTTACAAGTTTGGTCAAGAAGAAGAGACCTACAACATCGTGGCTGCCCACGGTTACTTCGGTCGGTTGATCTTCCAATATGCGTCGTTCAACAACAGCCGGAGCCTGCACTTCTTCTTGGCATTGTGGCCGGTAGTGGGGATTTGGTTCACGTCGTTGGGTGTAAGCACGATGGCGTTCAACCTGAACGGTTTCAACTTCAACCAGTCGATTGTGGACGGGCAGGGTCGTGTGGTGCCTTCGTGGGCGGACGTGATCAACCGTGCGAACCTGGGTATGGAAGTGATGCACGAGCGGAACGCGCACAACTTCCCGCTGGACTTGGCGTCGGTGGAAGTCGCGCCGGTGGCGTTGGTGGCTCCTGCGATCAACGGCTAGTCTGAGAGAGTTAAATTGAAACGAGGGAGGGGGAGTCTCGCGAGAGGCTCCCTCTTCTTTTTGTGATTTTGTTGTGAACACCTTGGAACGGCTTAAAAAATCCCCCTCCAGTTTGGAGAGGGATTTGCGGTTGCGGGCGGAGATGTGCCCCCCTCACTCCAACCCTCTCCCGCGAGGGGAGAGGGAGCCGAGCCATACCGATGCTCTTAAGAACCTAGCAAGAACGGTCAAAGGGCCATTTCCACTCGGTAAACTCCGGGCGATCGATGCCGTGGGTGTAGGCATAGTTCAGGCTTTCGATGATTTGGTTCTTCATCCGTTCCTTGACGTAGGCGGCGGCGGAACCCAGCTTGGGCACGCGATCGATGGCATCGATCACCAGGTTAAAGCGGTCGATTTGGTTCTCGATCGCCAGTTGCAGGGGGGTGTTGATGTTCCCCTCTTCTTTGTAGCCCCGGACGTGGATCCGTTCTTGGTTGGTGCGGCGGTAGGTGAGCTTGTGGATCAACCAGGGGTAGCCGTGGAAGTTGAAGATCACCGGTTTGTCCGGGGTAAACAGCGAATTGAAATCGCGATCGCTCAGACCGTGAGGGTGTTCGCTTTCGGGTTGCAGCTTGAACAAATCCACGACATTGATGAACCGCACCTTCAGCCAGGGAAACTCTTGGCGGAGGATGGCGGTGGCCGCCAGGGACTCCATGGTGGGAATGTCGCCGCAGCAGGCCATCACCACATCGGGTTCATCGGGCTCGCTGCCGCAATCGTCGTTGCTGGCCCACTCCCAGATGCCAATCCCCTTGGTGCAATGGACAACCGCCTCATCCATCGTCAGGTATTGGAGGTGATTTTGCTTGTCGGCCACAATCACGTTGACGTAGCCGGTGCTGCGGAAGCAATGATCGGCCACGGACAGCAAACAGTTGGCATCGGGCGGTAGGTAAACCCGGGTGACTTCGGCGCTTTTGTTGGTCACCAAGTCGATAAAGCCCGGGTCTTGGTGGCTAAAACCGTTGTGGTCTTGGCGCCACACCACCGACGACAGCAAAATGTTGAGGGAGGAAACCGGAGCGCGCCAAGGGACATGGTGGCGGCAAATATCCAACCATTTGGCGTGTTGGTTGAACATCGAATCGATGACGTGGGCAAAGGCTTCGTAGGTGTGGAACAGACCGTGACGACCGGTGAGCAAGTACCCCTCCAGCCAGCCTTCGAGGGTGTGTTCGCTCAGCATTTCCATCACCCGACCGTCCCGCGAAAGCTCGCTGCCGTCCAAATCTTCCGGCAAGAAGTCTGCCATCCAGGCTTTTTTGGTGACGGCGTAGACCGGGTTCAGACGGTTGGAGGCGGTTTCATCCGGGCCAAACAACCGAAAATTGGTGGGGTTTTGCGCCATGATGTCCCGCAGGAAAAAGCCCATTACCTTGGTGTTTTCCACTTCCACCGTGCCCGGAATGTCCACGGCCACCGCATATTCGCGGAAATCGGGCAGGTTCAACTCCTTGCGCACCAAACCGCCGTTGGCGATGGGGTTGGCACTCATGCGGCGGGCACCTTTGGGGGCCAATTCCTTCAGTTCGGGAATCAAACGACCGTTTTGGTCAAACAATTCTTCCGGTCGGTAGCCGCGCAGCCATTCCACCAACAACCGCACGTGCTCGGGGTTGCTGTGCATTTCCCCCATCGGCACCTGGTGCGATCGCCAGAACCCTTCCACCTTGTGGCCATCCACCGACTTGGGGCCCGTCCAGCCTTTGGGGGTACGCAAAACGATCATCGGCCAGCGGGGCCGTTCGGCGATCCCGGTTTGGCGGGCATGCATTTGGATTTGGCGGATTTGGGTCACGCAATCTTCCAACACCGCCGCCATTTGTTGGTGAACTTGGGCCGGGTCTTCGCCGGCGACGATGTAGGGCGTGTAACCATAACCACGGAACAGGCTGATCAGTTCCTCTTGGGAAATCCGGGACAGGATGGTGGGGTTGGCAATTTTGTAGCCGTTGAGGTGCAGGATCGGCAGCACCGCCCATCCCGAATGGGGTTCAAAAATTTGTTGGAGTGCCAAGCCGTAGCCAAAGCACCGGTTTCCGCTTCACCATCGCCAACCACGCAGGCCACCAGCAAATCGGGGTGGTCAAACGCCGCGCCAAAGGCATGGGAGAGGCTGTAGCCCAATTCCCCGCCTTCGTGAATGGACCCGGGGGTTTCGGGGGTGACATGGCTGCCGATGTGTCCAGGGAAGGAAAACTGCTTGAAGAATTTGCGCATTCCCGCTTCGTCTTCGCTCTTGTCGGGGTACACCTCGGAATAGGTGCCTTCCAGGTAGATGGGGGCCAACACGCCGGGGGCACCGTGACCAGGGCCGGCAATGAAGAGGGCGCTGAGATCGTATTTCTGGATCAGGCGATTGAGGTGCACATACAGAAAGCTCAAGCCGGGGGTCGAACCCCAGTGTCCCAACAACCGGTGTTTGATGTGTTCGGGACGGAGTTCTTCCTTCAGCAACGGATTGTCCTGCAGGTAAATCATCCCGGCGGCCAAATAGTTGCAGGCGCGCCAGTAGGCATCGATTTCCGCAGTTCTTCCGGCGTAAGGACCGATGGAGAAACTTGTTCGGGGGCAGCAATCACGGTTCGGCCTTGAACTCGATTCCTCTGCATTATTGACCTGACGTACCACTTCTCGATAAATCTTCAGGTTTCCTCAAGGCTGCAGATTCATTTTATATAGCTGTAAATAACTTGGCTAGGCCGGGGTGCAGGGGTGAAACCCCTGGCTGGGGGCTGTGCCCCCAACCCCCCTTTTCCTTTGGTGTCTGAACCTATCCGGATATAGCGATCGCTGTCCATAACTTGGTTGGGACGGGGTGCAGGGGTGAAACCCCTGGCTGCGCGCAGC
>JAAUUG010000041.1 GCA_012031195.1 Oscillatoriales cyanobacterium SM2_1_8 | reverse complement strand
AGCCCGCAGGCGCTCGGGGGGGAGGTAGCGCGGCGAAGCCGGCACGCAGATGAAACCCAGGGCCGTAGCCCCCAACGCCACCGCCAATTGGGCATCGGCCGCCCGGGTCAAACCGCAAATTTTGACCTTCAGGCCAGGTACGTCGTCCGCCACCGTTCGATTTGCCGTGTACACAGGTCTTGCACCTCCTGTCGTTGGATTTCTTGGGAGCGGTCTCGTTCCATGAGCACCAGGCTGTCAAACGCGAGGGGAGCCAACAACCGAAACAACAAATCCAAAACCGCCAATTCCGTCACCCGATCGCCCCGGGGGCCCTGCTGACAGACCAACTCCGCTTGATGGCGATCGGCATAGGCCAACACCACCACCTTTTCGAGGTCGGGCATATCGGGGGGAGCCAAGCGGGTCAGCCGCCATTCCCCTTGGGGGTTGGCCACCAGAAAATAGCGGGTATGTTGGAGTTCGGTGGCCACCGTCGCCAAAACCGGCAAAATAACGGTCAGGGCTTGACGGGTTGCCGCATCGTCGGCCGCCGCCAACAAAGCTTGCTGCTGGCGGGCCAGCGCTTCCGCTTGCGAAAGTTGGTGCATCGTCCGGTTGGGGCACAGGATTTGGCGTTTAGTGTAGGGGAAGTTGGCGGATATGCAAGGGGAAAGCACAGAAACCTCCAAATGGGTACAATTGGTGCGGCTGCTGCGGTGGGACAAACCGACCGGCCGGCTGATTTTGATGATTCCGGCCCTCTGGAGCTTGGTGTTGGCGGCCCGGGCCACGGCCCAAATTCCGCCCCCCGATCTGATCGCCGTGGTGGTGTTGGGCAGCTTGGCCGCCAGCGCCGCCGGTTGCGTGATCAACGATTTGTGGGATCGGGATTTGGATCGGCAAGTGGCCCGCACCCGCACCCGCCCCCTGGCCGCCCGTTCCCTGTCGATCGCCGTCGGGGTGGCAGTGTTGGCGATCGCCGGGGGGTGTGCCCTGCTGGCCGCCGCCTATTTGCAACCCCTCAGTTTTGGTCTGTGCCTGGCCGCCGTTCCCATCATTGCCATCTACCCGGCTTGCAAACGGTTTTCCCGGTGCCCCAATTGGTGCTGTCGATCGCCTGGGGGGTTGCTGTATTGGTGCCCTGGGCCGCCCTGACCGGAAGCCTGTCCCTGCCGGCTTGGGAGCTAGCCGCGGCGGTGCTGTGGTGGACTTTGGGTTTTGATACCATCTACGCCCTCCACGACCGGGAAGACGATCGCCGGATCGGCATCCGCTCCAGCGCCCTCTTTTTTGGCGATCGTACCCCCATCTTCATCGGCATTTGTTTTGCGATCGCCGCCGGTTGGCTGTGGGCCGTCGGCCACGGTTTGGCCCTGGGCTGGCCCTACTGGGGGGCCTGGGCGATCGCCGTGGGCCTTTGGGGGCATCAATACCAACAACTGCAACATCCCCCCGCCGCCCCCGCCGGGCAAATGTTTCAAGAAAACGCGATCGTCGGCGCCCTCCTGTTGGCAGGGGCCGTCCTCGAAAGTTTGGTGCGGTTTTCTTAAGCTAATCTACGGACGGATGCCCCCCAGGCATTTGCTAAGATCGGGGGCAGTTGAGTAAGGATTCCTATGAGCGAGACCATCCAAGAAAAAATCCAAGAAGAGCGGGAGAACGCTCGCGAGGTCTGCGACGTCAGCGGCGCTGGCTCGAAGGAATGTGCTGCCGCCTGGGATGCCGTGGAAGAACTGCAGGCCGAAGCCTCCCACCGCAAACAAGAGCAGCCGAAAAACTCGCTCCAACAATTCTGCGACGACAATCCCGATGCCGCCGAGTGCCGCATTTACGAAGACTAATCGCTCCAACCCTACCTATGGCTATATTCGGTTAGGTTTGGAGAAAGAAAAGGGAGTTTGGGGGCTGCGCCGTTCGGCTGAGCGCTCACGCCGAAGCTCTGTCCCAACCAAGTCATTTACAGCTATCCATCCCTCATCAATCCCTGTTGAGTCTCCCTGAAACCCGCCCCGTGGCGGTTTTTTATCCCCCCAGCCAGCGTTTGAGCCAAGCCAGGTCGGTGGGGTAGGGCGGGTATCGGAAGGCAAAATCCGGACGGCTGGGGCGATGGAGCAGGCTTTTGAAGTGGGAGAAAGTCACAAAACTTTGGTAACCGTGGTAGCTCCCCATGCCGCTGGCCCCCACCCCCCCAAACGGGAGATGCGGCCCCACCGCGTGGGCGATCGTGTCGTTGAAACAGCCCCCACCAAACGAGATTTCCCGACAGATTTGCGCCCAGGGACGGCGATCGCGCCCAAAAAAGTAAAGCGCCAACGGTTTTTCCATCTGCGCGAGGTGGCGCCGCACCGCCGCGAGGTCGTCGTAGGGCATCAAGGGCAACACCGGGCC
This sequence comes from Oscillatoriales cyanobacterium SM2_1_8, assembly GCA_012031195.1. GTDB lineage: Bacteria > Cyanobacteriota > Cyanobacteriia > Pseudanabaenales > Pseudanabaenaceae > UBA8156. The sequence goes on along the minus strand of JAAUUG010000041.1, from coordinate 12,067 downwards.
AAAAATTTCCTCCTGCATCACGGGCGCTTCCCAATCCGTCGCCTGCACCAACGTCGGCGCAAAGTAGCGCTCTGCCCGATCGCCTTGCCCCCCCCACAGCACCTCCACCCCATCCAAAAAGCCCCGTAGCCGATCCCAGTGTCCTTCGCTGACAATGCGACCATAATCCGGACTCTGCCGGGGATCTTCGCCGTAAAACTGTTTCAACGCGGCGATCGCCTGCCGGCTGAACTCCGCCAACAGGGGCCGGGGCACCCACACATAATCGGGGGCAATGCAAGTTTGACCGGCATTGAGGAACTTGCCCCACACAATGCGGCGCACCGCCACCGTCAAATCGGCATCGGCGGCCACGATCGCCGGACTCTTGCCCCCCAATTCCAGGGTGACCGGGGTCAAATGCTGGGCGGCCGCCTGCATCACCGCCCGCCCGACCCGGGTACTTCCGGTAAAACAAATTTTGTCGAACCGTTCCGCCAACAGGGCGATCGCCGTTTCCCGAGCGCCCGTCACCACCTGCACGTATTCCGGCGGAAAGGTGTCGCGACAGAGATCCTGCAAAAATTCGGCCGTGTGGGGAGCCAATTCCGACGGTTTCACGATCGCACAATTGCCGGCGGCGATCGCCCCAATCAAAGGCAACAGCGTCAATTGCAGGGGGTAATTCCAAGGGGAGAGCACCAGGGCCATGCCGTAGGGTTCCGGGATCACCTCGGCCCGACCTGGCCACTGGGTGAGGGTGAGGGGCACCGAGCGGGGCCGCATCCACCGTTGCAGATGGCGCACCGCCCACGCCACTTCCTGAGACACCAACAGACCTTCCGCGGCGATCGCCTCAAAGCGGGGTTTGCCCAAATCCGCCCGCAACGCCTTCACCGCCGCTTCTTCTCGACTTTGCCAGGCCTTTTGCAACGCCCGCAACTGCCCTTGGCGAAATGCGAAGGAACGGGTCGCCCCCGTGGCAAAGAAATCCCGTTGGGCTTGCAACAGCGTCCCGTAGCTCATGGCGCCCCCCCCATCGCCCGAGCCACCTGGGGCAAAACAATTCGCAACCAAGCCGTGTAGCGTTCAGGATGGGTCGCCACATCGGTTTGCAGCGCCGATAGGGTCACCCACCGCCAGGCAGCCACCTCCTCGGGATGGGGTTGGGGCGTGCCCGAGAAGTCCCCGAAAAATACCCAATCCCGCTCGGATTCCACCCAACCGTCCCCCAGTTCCGCCCGATAGGTAAACGTGAATTGATGGTGGAGCGGGCAAGTGAACCCCATTTCCTCCTGGAGGCGGCGTTGGGCTGCCCGCGGGGGGAGCTCGCCGGGACGGGGATGGCTGCAGCAGGTATTCGTCCACAATCCACCGGAATGGTATTTGCCCAGGGCCCGTTGCTGCAGGAGCAACTCTTGGCGATCGTTCCAGACAAAAATCGAAAACGCCCGATGGCATTGTCCCGTCCGGTGCACCCGGTGTTTTTCCGCCGTGCCCACCGCCCGATCGCCCTCGTCCACCAACACCACCCGCTCCATCAGCCCCCCAGCGTATCCTTGAGCACCGTACGGGCCGCCAAGTGGCTCCGGGTATTGGCCAAAATTTCCGATTCCCGACGCAGACGGGCCGCCGTGTCCTGCAACTCCAACAGGGACTGTTGTTCTTCGCTCGCCCCATGGAAATTGCTGGCGATCCAGAACGACAACTCTTGGGGGCTGCGGGGAATCGGCGGAATTTCCAACTCCCGATCGGTTAGTTTCTGAGACAAACGCACCACATCATCCAGCAACTCTCGCACCTCCCCCGCCAACGCATAGGGGTTGTCCTCCGTATCCGTATCGTCAAACAACTCCACCACACCAATGCGAAAAGGCGTTTCCCGGATGTAGCGCAACACCCGAAACCGTTCTTGACCCACCGCCAACATTTTGAAACGGTCGTCCGGAAGGCGGTGATGTTGCATGATTTTGGCCACACAGCCCACCCCCGCCGACTGATTGGCTTGCCCATCCCACAACAACACCCCAAAACAGCGATCGCCTTCCAGCACCGTATTGGTCATCATGCGGTAGCGGTACTCAAAAATGTGCAGCGGGAGTTGTTGCCCCGGAAACAAAACCACCTCGGGCAACGGAAACAGCGGCAATTCGCGAATCGCGGTTTGGGTTGAAGATCGGGTCATCGTCCTAGGGATGTGGAGGGTTCTACCCTATCCTAGCCCGCCATCTTGCCAGAAAATTGGTCAATACACGCAAAATGGCGCTGTTCAGCAACCCTTGACTAGAGTCTAATAAAATTGCCTATAGGGTACGGCTCATCCTTGCCAAACGCAAGCATCCGAACCCACTTTCTCCACAAACCAGCAACCCGTATCGGCGATCGCACCAGCGAGCAAGAGAAGCGAGCGAAACATGGCAGCCACCTACCAGCAAGCCCTTGAGGCGTACGAAGCCGGGCAATACAACGAAGCGATGCAACTGTTTTCGGAGTTGCTCAAACAAGATCCCCGGAATCCCCGTTTGCACATCTGGCTCGGTGCCACGTTTCGCGCGGCGGGCAAAGTGGAGTATGCCAAGTGGCAATACCAACAGGTCATCTACCTAACCCGCGATGCCGAACTGGTGGAGCACGCCCAAAATTGCCTGAGCGAATTGCAAAACACCGCCGCCGAACCCGGCACCCCCATTGCCGAGACAGGGTTGAATGCGGGATCAGAAAATCGGGGGCCTGCGGTCACCCCTCGTGTCTCCCATCCGGCATCGCCCCCCCCCACGGCTCCCGACGAAACCATGTTGGCCGAAGCGCCCGTGGTGGCCAAGCCAAAGATCGTGCCGGCGCCCCCGAACGGCACCGCCCCCAAAAAGCCTGCCCCAACTCCCATCGAACCGGAGCCCCCTATTGAGCCTGCGGGTGAGTTGGGTGCCGAATTTGCGGGCGAATTTGCGGGCGAATTTACCAAGGCACCGGAAGGTTTTGGCGGGGCGGCCATCCCCCGGCCCAAACCCGTCTCGACCCAAGCGGTGCGTTTGGGTACCCTCAAAACCAAGCTTTTGTTTGGTGGATTGGTTTTTGCCGTCATTCCCGCCACGGCCCTCAGCCTGCTGGTGCGGGACGGGGCCCAAATCCGTCTGCAGCGCCAAAGCGGAGAACTCACCGCCAACCAAGCCCAGGCCGGGGCCCAGGCGATCGCCTCCACCCTGGAGCGCCAGCGGCAGGATGTGCGGTTGTTGGGCAACCTCATTGTGCCGTTTCCGATGCAGCCCCGGGCGGGCACCACCCCCCAGGCGCGTACCGCGGCCCAGCAGGAGTTTGCCCGCAAAAAAACCGAGCTGCGGGGGCGGCTATCTTTGTACCGGCGGGGGTATGCCACCTACGAGCGGATTGCGGTATTTGACCTGCAGGGCAAGCCCTTTGCCCAATCCGATGGAACCATGCCCCTGTGGCAGCCCAGTGCTGAGTTTTTGCAAGCCCTGCGCCAGAACACCGATCCAGCCATCGGTTCCCCGGTCACCGTGGGGGATACCGCGATGGTGCCCATCGGGCGCACTTTGTCGATGCGGGGTCAGCCGGCTGCCTTTTTGATTGCCCAAGTCCCCCTCGCCAAACTGGGATTGCCCGCTGAAGGAAGCAGTGCGATCGTGGACAAAGAGAACCGCACGGTGTTTGGGACGGGGCTCACGATCGGCAGCGATGCCACCGCTTCCTTCCCGATTTTAACGAAACTCGAAAACCGCGAGACCCAAGCCCACAGCCGCGTTGGCGGCAAGATGTATGGGTATGCGCCCATTGCCGGCGACTTAGGGTGGAGCCTTGCGATCGCCAGCGAAGGTTCACCATCGGACATTGGCGACATTTTCTTGCTGGGGATTGGTCTGCTGTTGGTGAGTGCTGTGGTGGCTTTGGTGGCCAGCGCCGTAGCCGAGCGGGTCACCTATCCGATCGAGCGCGTGATTTTGGCCATGCGGCGGGCCATGAACGGCGAACTCGATACCCGGGTACCGGTCGCCCAAAACGAAGAGCTGTCGGAATTGTCCAGCAGCCTCAACGATTTGTTGGACAACGTGCAACATTGGCAGCAGGAGCGGCAACAAAACCTGGTGCAGTTGCAGCAACAGGTCGAAAAGCTGTTTCGGGCCTTGGGCAAAGCGGCGGGGGTCAGCACCGGTGGCATGGCGGTATCCGATGAAAGTGTCAATACCCTGTTGAAGAAGGTGGGCACCCGGCTGAACCACAAGGAAGCCGAATTGCGGCAATTCCGTCATGACAAAGAGGCTCTGGAACAAAAACTGGACGAAGTGCGGAAACAAATCGAGCACTTGGCCAAAGAAGTTTTGCGGTTGGACGTGCCGGAGGGCAGCACCGGGATCGAAAGTTTGTTGCAACTGTTGGCCAATCGTCTCGCCGAAATGATGGGTCGGGTGCGTGCCACCGCCACCGAAACCCGGCAGACCCTGACCCAAGCCGAACAAGCTTTGGGCACTGTGCAAGAAGGAGCCGCTGCCCAAGAAGATCGGATTGCGCAAACCCTGACTTCTGTGCAAGACATGGCCGTGGCGGCCGAACGGTTGGCGGCCAGTGCCCAACAGGCGGCGGCGGCGACTGCGCAGAGCCGTACCACCCTTGATCGCAGCGATGCCGTCATCGAGCAGACCGTGCAGGGCATTTTGAGCCTGCGGGCCACGGTGGATTCCACGTTGCGCAAAATCAAGCGGTTGGGGGATTCTTCCCGGCGCATTTACAAAGTTGTATCGCTGATCAACGATTTGTCGGTACAGACCAATTATTTGGCGATCAACGCCAGCATCGAAGCCCGCAAAGCTGGGGTGGGGGGGCGTGGGTTTGCCCTCATTGCCGAAGAAGTGGGGGTTTTGGCTTCGCGGGCGGCGGCGGCCACCAAGGAAGTCGAGCAACTGATTGCCACCATCCAATCGGAAACGGTCGAGGCCATCAGTGCGATGGAGCAGGGGAACACCCACAGCATCGAAAGCGCCGAAATGGTGAGCAACGCCCAGCAAGAGTTGGCCCAGATGAAGGGCGTGGCCCAACAAATCGAGACCTTGGTGCGTTCGATGTCGGCCGCCACCGCTGCCCAAACCCAGACCTCCCAGGCCGTGGCGACCCTCATGCAGGAATTGGCCCAGGCTTCCAACCGGTCTTTGGGGGCTGTCCAACACGCCAGCAAGTCTTTGGGGGTTTCTGCCCAGCTCACTGAGCAACTGTACAATGCGGTAGAGCCGCTGCCGTCTGGTCGTCAAGGATGAGGCCGGGGCTTGCCAGCCTGCGTTGAGAACCTTGGTACAGTGCTGCCCAGAGAGTCCAATAGCGTGAGTGGATGCAGACGATACATTCAGTAACCTTGAGTCGGGGATGTCATGACGCGAGAACAGGAGCTAGCCACTGGGCATTTCTTTCGGCAAGAAGCCCACGAGTACGTGAATGCCATCCACGATGCCCTGCTGGATTTGCTCGAGGCTCCTGCAAATGGGGAGATGGATCGCCTGGACGGGGTGTTGCACAGTGCGCGATCGCTGCGGGAGGAGGCGGCGCAAGCCGATTGGCGGGGAATTGCGAAGCTGATCCAGCGGCTCGAAGAAAGTTTGCAGCGGATGAAGCTAGGCCGTCCGCACGCCAGCCTCAAGTTTCGCAACCTTTGGCGGCAGGTTCTTGGCACCCTGCGAGCGGCGATCGATGCGCAAACCGAGGGGACTTTTGCCGATCGCATTGGGGTAGAAGCCGTTGTCGCCGAGGCGTTGGATCGCCTGGAACTGTACTTTACCCAAGACCCTGCCAGCGAAGCCAGTTGGGAGGAGTTGGAGCGTTGCCTGCAATTGTTGAACGATCTGCGGTTGGGGTGGCAAGAAGCGGCCGAAGCCCAGGCGGATTTGGTGGCTCTGCGGGAATCCCTGGCTGAAATCGGAATGACCCTGCCGGCGATCGCGGCGATCGGGCAATGGTTTGATGAGGCATCGGTTTATTGCCACGATTTGACCAGTTGGCAAGATTTGGGGGAGCAAACTGCCCAGCGTCTGCACCAGGTCTGTGAATACGGAGACGGCTCAGACTCCGGCAGCCTTCTGCCTGCGGATGGCGATGTTGGTGATATGGGGAGAGCCAACAGCAGTTTGTTGAACCTGCTGGATTTTGGCACCACGACCGACGACCAACCCTTTGAGTTTCCCGATGTCAACGATACGGACTTGTTTGATGCTGAGGAGGACGACCCCTTTGCCATCGGCAGCCCTCCCAACAGGTTGTTTGAAGCCGGACAGGAGACCGCTCCGGATCCGTTTGTAGGGGCGATGACGAACAGTCCCTTTGAAGCAAACCAAGCGGCGATCGCCGCCAACGGAACGGTGGCAGGGTTGGTTGGGGAAGAGCCAGGTTTTGCCGAGGAAGAATCTCCGGTAGAAAGTTTCGGCGATCTGAGCTTTTGGGACGAGGCGGAAATCTTCAACGAGTTTGAGGAAGGGGCGGCTGAAGCAAATCTCGGCGATTTGGGCTTTCTGAGTACGGCGGAACTTACCCAAGAAGTGGAGGAAGAGTTTGCCGAAGCGAATCTCAGTGATTTGGGCTTTCTGAGTGCACCGGAGCCCAGCCAAGAATTGGAGGAAGAATCTGCGGTCGAAAGCCTGGGGGATTTGAATTTTTTTGGCGAGTCCGAATCCCCAGAAGCATTCGAGGAGGAATCTGCTGTAGCGAGCCTTGGCGACTTGGGTTTTCTGGGTGAGGCGGAACCTGTCCAAGAATTGGAGGAGAGCGCTTTGGCGATGGAGCTAGATGGTTTGTTGACGGAATTGGATCCATCCCTGCCGACAACCGACGAACTCTCCCCGCTGGCGCCTTGGACTCCCTGACCCGACTTTGGGCAGAGGAATCGGCGGCGTCGGATTTGCCGGAGCCGGAAGGGTCTGACCCCCAGCACGCGCTTTCGGTGGGCGACCTTGCCGATCTGGAACAGACCTTGGCGGACCACGAGGCGATCGCCGTGTCTCCAGATGAATTTGCCGCCTTAAATTTTGATCTGAACGATGATTTGGGTGAAGAGTCCAGTTCGACGCCGGCCCCGGCTTTGGGCGATTTGTTGGCGGATTTGGCCGCAACGTTTGACGGCGAACCTCCAGCCCTACCCAAAATTCAACCGGTGAACCGGCCGGTATTTTCGTCCATGGAATCCACCATTTTCCGCCTCGAAGAAAAACCGGCCCCCCTGCCGACGGGTTTTGTGGCCAGCCAACTCTACGATGTGGCTACGGAATTGGCGGCTGGTCAAATTGCCCTCAATTGGCAGTTGCAGCAATTGCGCTCTTCGGTGCGATCGCTCCTGAGCCATACCCGGGACTTCCGTTCCCCCACGGAAACTGCTCTGGAAAATGAAGGGGCAGTAGAAGGGTTGCTGCGTCTGCGGGAAACCAGCGAAGATATCGACCTGTCCTTGTTTGAGATCGAGCAAGGCAACGCCGATCGCCAGCGTCAGATTTGGCAGGTACAAGGGTTGGCCCGGGATGAACGGCTGTGGACGCTGGGTGTGTTGGGACAACAGTTGGCCCATTATTTGGCCCCGCAAGCTGCACAACTGACGATCGAAAACAGCGCCGTAGCCCTCGATCGCGCCTTCTTGGGCAAGCTGGTCGAGCCGTTGCAAGACTTGTTGCAATTGTTGCTCGATCGCAGCATAGAACCCCCATCGGAACGGCAGCGCTTGGGCAAACCGGCGATCGCAACCCTCACGTTGCGAGGGGTAGCCGTGGGGGATACCCTCCAACTCGAAATCACGGACGATGGTGCGGGCCTTCCCTTTGATATTTTCCAACCGGGGTCCCCTGGGGCGGCGATCGCCCATCGTTGTCAAGCGTTGGGGGTGGTGTTGCGGCCCAATTTTGTCAGCGGTCGGGGCAGCCGTCTGATCCTGCAATTGCCCTATGTGTTGTTGATGACGCGGGTGCTGTTGTTGCGGATTGGGGCGGCGATGGTAGCCGTTCGTGCCGACCACGTCCGCGATATTTTGGCGGCTCCACCGAGCGAGAGCCGTACCGTGATTTGGGGGCATCGCACCATCCCTTGGCTCCATGCCCAGGAACGCCTGCGCGTCAACTGCCGACGGCAAGAACTGCCCATCTTTGAAACGCCGACCCAGGAAAATGTTGCTGTGGTCTTGCAAAGCGGCGACACCCAATATGCGTTGGCGGTGGATGCCTGTTGGGGTGAACAAGAGGCCATCTTGCAGCGTTTGGCGGGGGTCATCACCCTTTCGTTTCCCTTCTGCGGCTGCGCGGTGCTGAGCGATGGGCGCGCCCTGCCTCTGCTTTCTCCGGCCGAAATGCTGTTTCAACCCAACGAAGAGAACACCCAATTGCGGCTTTTGGAAAAACAGAAACGCCAGTCGGCACGGGAAATTTTGGCCCACCGCACGCCCCAACTCATCCTGTTGGTGGACGATTCCATCAACGTCCGCCGCTACTTGGCCTCGTTGCTAGAAAGTGCCGGTTTTGATACGGTCCAAGCCCGAGACGGGGTCGAGGCTCTGGAAAAGTTGGACAACGGTTTGATGCCAGGGGTGATTGTCTCCGATTTGGAAATGCCGCGCATGGATGGTTACACCCTGCTGCAGCGGATTCGAGCTCGTACCGTCAGCCGTCATTTGCCCTTTGTGGTGCTGACGTCTCGTACCAACGAACGCCACCGCCAGCAAGCCGAAGAGTTGGGGGCCACAGCCTACATGAACAAGCCCTACCGCAACGAAGAGTTGATTGAACTTTTGCAACGGCTCACCACGCCATCCACCGCCAGCTAAGTTGGGTTGATGCTGGCTGCTGTATAGAGAACACCATAGGATCTCTAAGCCGCATAACGATTAAACGCACCCGCCGTTATTGACTTTGGATGATAGTAGTGGTGTAGCCTACAGTCAGGTGCAGTGATTTGTTATAGTCCGTTCTATTCTAAATCCATTTCATTAAGAACAGCATCTTTCATAATTCCTCTGAGAGTTCCCATCGGTAAGTCTCGATTTCCATGGACTGGAATAGACAATATCACTGGAGTATCTCCCTTTGAGTAGATGTGGTGGCTACCAGTAACCCGTTTTAGAACCCATCCGTTGCGCTCAACAATTTTACACAAAGTCTTGCCTGAGACGGATTTCATAAGGATAGCTCTACCAACTTTCTATCCAAACCAATTTCTGAATTATGATTCTGGCTCGCAACTTCTAGCCATCCACTAATTGCATCTTCTAGCATTGCCATAAGTTCTTCTTCGGTCTGGGCCCAAGTGTGACACCCTGGCAAAGCGGGAACAGAACCACACCAAATGTCATGCTCTTGCCAAATCAAAACCTTTATTCTCATAGAACTTCTCTAGTCCTCATCTTATTCCGTGTAACTTATACTTATATTCGGATGGGTGGAAAAGGGGTCTTCGGCGTAAGCGCTTAGTCGAACGGCGCAGCCCCCAAACCCCCTTTTCCTTCGATGTCTGAACCTACCCGAATATAGCGATACCTCTCAGTTATGCCCCACTTGCCGCCTAACGGTTGAACCTGCCTGCCACCATTGACTTTGGATGATAGGAGCAGTGTAGCCTATGATCAGGTGCAGGGATTTTTTGTGTAAACTTTCTCATTGATCGCCCGTCCATCCCCACCGATGCCAGCGCCCCTTCACCGACAACCTCGCCCACTCACGACCCTGGCGCTGGCAACATAACGCCCACGTTCAGGCGCGATTGAGGCGATGCCTGCTTTTGCGGAAGCAAAAGTGGGCATCGGGTCAAACGTCGCCTGCAACGTGTTGTTAGCACTCAACTCCACCCACCTCACTGGATCGCCAGAGCAGCACAGAATTCATTTCGCAGCGCTGTAAGTCTATCTTCAGCAATATTCTCAGATTTAAGGGCTTTCATTATTTCGATAGGCTTCTTATCGTCTCTGTTAGGTATCGGCAACCCGAGAAATGCTTCGAGACAATGTTGGAACTTGACTGGCGGCGCCAACGAGAATGAGTTGGTGCAATTTTCTACCAAGTCATTTACTGCGCCATGAAACTCAACATGGTTATCGTCATCAAGCATGACTCCATGCGGAATGCCGAAGGCCTCAAGCAATGCCAGGTACCGATGGAAGTTGAATTTACCAAGAACATCTATTACGCAGACTTTGTGCGACGTCAGGTCATGCCACTTGTTCGCAAGCAAATAGTTGAACAGCGCACGCTCTGAAGCCCCCTCAACTAGCAACACTTTGTCCGCAAAGAACATAGATGAGCGTTCTCCATCGAGCCAAAGTTGGAACCGGAATCGTTCCTCTTGCACGGCAATGTCGGCTTGCGGCGGGTTAGCAATCATTTTTCTAGCGCGCCCCTTCTTATTATCGGGAATTCCGGGGTCCCCTACGAACGCAGCTAGCGCATTCAATAGCTCTCCACCACGCTGGAACACAGCATCAACTTTGTTTGCTGTCGGCTGATAGATGCTGGAAATTCCATCCTTACGTTCAACTCTGGCAATTCGCCCAATACTTTCTACGGCCTTGCCTGCGAAGATTGGCGAATGGGTCGTAACAATTACTTGCTGTCCAGGCTCCGAACTTAGCCTCCGCAAGTGGAACGCCATGTTTTCCTGTTGGCTAGGATGTAAGAATGCCTCCGGTTCCTCAAAAAGAACCAGATGAAAATCTGGGCTAAATTCTTTCTTATCAGCTTTCTTCTCATCTCTAAATGTAGAGGCGAGTCTTATCAGCTCATATATGAAAGATCGCTGAAACCCATGACCATATCGCTCCAAATCAAAAGCCGCATTGCCTAATGTCGTATCCAGAAACGCAAACTTCACCAGTGACTTGGTTATATCTTCGGGAGCAACAGGGTTCACGGATAAATCAATTTTGATTTTCCAGGCCTCAATTGCAGTATTGAGAGGTTCAGCAACTTCACTGAGAAAACCATTCTGCTGATTTGCCTCTGTGTTGAGTTCCTTGAACGCGTCCGTGATCTTTGTAAATGCGGGGCTTTTCGCAACTACCTTCTTGAGCAGAAAGTTAAGCATGTTGCGGAGTGGTGATGGCCCGCTCATTTTTGTACTTTCCGCGGGTGTGCTAAGCGCCGGAACGTATAAAATTTCCCCGACCTTTGCCGAGCTTACGTTTTTCGCTCCGTAGAAAAGGTTATCAAGTAACTGGCCATCAACTACGCCGTAAATGTTGCTTTGGTTCGCCTTGACACGATCTTTCTCATCTGACTTAAAGCACCTGCGTACAACCAAGACGTGATCTGCGTTAGCGGATTTGTACTCTTCGGCTAACCCTACCCATTCTTCATCAGTCAACTCGAACGTAAGTTGGACCCAAGCTTCTGTATCTTTGGCGCCCGTCTTTGGAAAGTCGTTGGCTGACCACTTTTCGTCGTCATAGAAAGCTCTGAGCGCGTTAAGAGTCGTACTCTTTCCTGCGTTATTCGCCCCGACCAAAAGCATGTAGTCATGAGCTTCCAGGTCAGCATCAATTACAGATCTGTAGTTATGGATTTGGATTCTTTTGAGCTTCACAGCCTCTCCCCATGTCGCATTTGAGTGCTAACTAGGTATTATGCGGCGGGTCACGGCATAACACATTGAACAAAAAACATACAAAAGTCACTACAACTCATGATTTTGCACCAATTTAGCCCAGGTTAGCGAAGAAGTAAAGGCGGCGTAGATGCAATCGGGGTTTGGGAAGCTTACCTTGCCTTGATGGGCAACGATACCTGCTGACAGATTCCTGCCAATGACTTTGACATCCCCAAAAAATGGGTGACCCGGAAGCCCAAGGGGAGAGAGCGCCAAAAACCTTCTGGTTTCCCCGCCAAATCCTTGACCCATGTTTTTGGGGGGATGGCTAGGTGTTCACCAACCGCTGGAACAAGGCCACTTCTTCCCGGCTGCCAAGGATCAAAGGGGTGCGGGCATGGAGGCGATCGGTGGGCAGATCCAGGATTGGGGCAATCCCGTTGGTGGCGCTGCCGCCGGCCTGCTCGGCAATTTCGGCCAAAGGCGCCGCTTCGTAGAGCATTCGCAATTTGCCGCCGGGTTTTTCGGCGGTACCGATCACAAA
>JAAUUG010000040.1 GCA_012031195.1 Oscillatoriales cyanobacterium SM2_1_8 | reverse complement strand
CCCCCCTTTCGTGCCGGCCCAGTTTCGCTCCACCAAGCCTTCCGTCCCTCGGGCCAAACGTCCCGGACGGGGCAATGGGGTGGTGCGGCTTTGCTGGCGATCGCCGACAAGCCAAGGTGGAAGTTCAATTTCAAAATATCGACCTCCGCGAGGTCAACATGTTTCACCTCCATTGCGGTCGGCCCGGGGTGCTGGGGCCAATCTTGGTGGATTTTGCCCTGACGGGTGACCTAGCCAAAAACTTGGCGGACGGTACCTTCTCCGTAAACCTCACCGATGCCGATATTGCCAAAACCTTGCAATCGGGTAAAGGTGCGGTCGGCACTTTTTTGGTGGGATGTCCGGTGGTGCCCGGTCTTCCGGCAAAAGTGACCACCTTGGCGGAGGCCGAAAAAATTGCCCGCAGCGGAGAACTGTACTTCAACTTGCACACCTACGGCCAGACCTACTACGGGTACATGCGCGGGCAACTGGCCCAGACGGCCCAGCCCTAGAGAGTGTCGTCAAAATATTTTAGCCCACAATGCATGCATCGAATGTGAACGGCAGCAAGAAATAAAGCTGTCCCATTCTCTTCCCCTGCAAGTATCCCAGAATCTCATTGGTATCGTAGGCACGGTCGCCTAGGACATGGGTGGCATCTATGCCATCCCTCAACTGGCAAGCCTGCCGACAATCCGCACCGGCACCTTCTGCAATAAGAACTCTGGCCGGCATACCATGGGCATCCACGGCCAGATGTAAGCTGTCAATAACCTGGTTAGGATGGGGTGCAGGGGCGCAGCCCCCAACCCCCCTTTTCCTTCGATGTCCGAACCTACCCGAATATAGCTATATAGTCATTTCAAATATGTTTGTGACAATCTTGCCCTCACCCCCAACCCCTCTCCCTTCATGGGAGAGGGGATTAAAAGTATTCAAAACAACTATAATCGCGTCACTCTTAATTAAATTGACTATACATAAATTTAGCTATACCTTGAGCAACTTGGCTCATCGCCAGACTTGGCAGTTGGTCGGGCTATCGTTCTCAGAAACCCCCTGGTATGCCCACTCTGGTTCATGGTTTTCGTCGCTTTGAAGCTATAGTCGTTTTAATTAAAATCGACACAATTTTTTCTTGCCCAACGAAAGTTCAATAGAACCATTGTCGGGGGCTTCGCCCCTGCGACCCTAACTTTCTTGTCTCATCGCTATGCAAAACAGCTATATCTTCATAGGTTGGCAATCCGCTCTGGATGGACTTGTAGCCCCGGTTCCTGAGGGTGGGCTGAGCGAAGTCGAAGCCTATCGAAGGAGGGGACAGGAAAAAACAAGGTGTGAGGGAAAATCAGAAATCTTGACGGGTTAACCCTTCCGACTATGGTGGCATCAGGTGGGAACGCATCGTACGCAGGCGATCGCCGTAGGTGTGGCCGCCGTTGCAGATCCGACGATGGTTGTTTTGGGCCAGGGTTTGCCGGAGGGCGGGATCGGCCAACAGCCGTTGCACTTGGGCTACCGCAGTTTCTGGCGTGGTGAAATACAGGACGTGGGTTCCCTCTTCGCGAAACAGGTCGCGGTGTTCGGGGGTGTCTTCGGCCACCATGGACAACCCCAAGGCCGGCAACTCGTAGGTACGCATCACGTGGCCATCGCGATTGGCCCGCCGCACCAAGCAGATGCCCACCTTGGCACTGCAGGCCGCTTGCCGCAGGGTGACTGGGTCGGCCATCCCCCGGGCCAGGGCCCGGGTTTCCGGGAACCGCTCCCAATATCCCCCGTACAAACCCACTTGAATGCCCGCCGCCGCCAACGCAGCCATGTAGGGCACCCGATCGCGATCGCCGCCGCCGGCAAAAAACACGTCGCTGGCCATGGTCGGCACCGGCGCGACGGGAAAAAACAAATCCGGGTCGTAGGCAAAGGGCAAATGCACCACCTGTGGCGCCCCCAGCTTTTGCAAGTCGGTCATGTTCGCCCGCCGGGGGGTAAACAACACATCGTAGACCGGCAGAGCCTGCAGCAACCACCGACTGCAACAAAAAGGCTGCCAGGGATCGTCCGTCAAAAAATTCCCCGTGGCGATGCCCCGTTGCCGCAACTCGGCCAGCAAAGGAGCTTCCACCGGGGCAATGCCCGTCACCAAAACGGCGCGGATGGGATGGCGATCGCACGCTTTCTGGATCGCGCGGGCCAAACGGTCGGGATGGGGGAACTTTTGCGCCATCGCCAGGCCACCTTGTTTAGCCAGGGCCACCGGCTCACCGCCACTTCGGGAGACACCAACACCGTCTGGCGATCGCTCCGCACCAGGGAACCGCCAACGTTGGTGCTGCGATCGGAGCCAACAATCAGCACATCGGGCGCTGCATCCATAGATTCTTGCCAACCGGCCATGGGGTTTAGGGTGGTGCAGGGCAAGGGGATGGGTAAAATAGGTAGGCTTCATCCCTACAGTTGTTCATGCTTCCCCTCGCCAGCGACGAAATCCGCGCCAAGTTTTTGCAATTTTACGCCGATCGGGGTCACACGGTGTTGCCCAGTGCCTCGTTGATCCCCGAAGACCCCACGGTGTTGCTCACCATCGCCGGCATGTTGCCCTTCAAGCCCATTTTTCTGGGGCAACGGGAAGCGCCCACCCCCCGGGCCACCACCGCCCAGAAGTGTATCCGCACCAACGACATCGAAAACGTGGGACGGACGGCGCGCCACCATACCTTCTTTGAGATGTTGGGCAACTTCAGCTTTGGCGATTATTTCAAAAAGAGGCGATCGCCTGGGGTTGGGAATTGGTGACCGGCGTGTTTGGCATACCGCCGGAGCGGCTGGCGGTGAGCGTGTACCTCACGGACGACGAAGCCTACGACATTTGGCGAAACGCGATCGGGGTGCCGGCGGCGCGGATTTGCCGCATGGGGGACGACAACTTTTGGGCGGCGGGGCCCACCGGCCCCTGTGGCCCCTGTTCGGAAATCTACTACGATTTTGATCCGGAACAAGGCGACGACGCGATCGATTTGGAGGATGACACCCGGTTTCTGGAAATCTACAACCTGGTGTTCATGGAATTGAACCGGGATGGGGCCGGGACGTTGACCCCCTTGGCCAAGCAAAACATCGACACCGGGATGGGGTTGGAGCGGATGGCCCAGGTGTTGCAGGGGGTGCCCAACAACTACGAAACCGATGGGTTGTGGCCCCTGTTGCAGCAAACCGCAGCCCTGGCCGGTCGGGACTACCATGGCAGCGAGGTCAAGATCCAACGCTCCCTAAAAACCGTGGGGGATCACATCCGGGCCGTCACCCATCTGGTGGCCGACGGGCGTGACGGCGGCCAATGTTGGGGCCGGGGCTATGGTGTTGCGGCGGTTGTTGCGGGCGGGTGGTGCGCCACGGGCGGTTGGGTGGGGATCGAGGGGCCCTTTGCGGCCGCCGTGGCCCAAACGGCGATCGCCCTCGGGGCCAAGGCCTATCCCAACCTGCGGGAGCGGGAATCGGTGATTTTGGCGGAAATCGAGCGGGAGGAAACCCGGTTTTGCAGACCTTGGAGCGGGGGGAAAAACTGTTGGCGGAAATTTTGGATCGGCCCGCCACCCAGCAAACCCGGTGCATCCCCGGGGCCGATGTGTTTGCGTTGTACGACACCTACGGGTTTCCGTGGGAACTCACCGCCGAAATCGCCGAAGAGCAGGGGCTGACGGTGGATTTGGAGGGGTTTCAGGCGGAAATGGCAACCCAACAGGAGCGGGCCAAGGCGGCGCGGGTGGCGGTGGATGTCACCGGCAAAGTGCCTTGGGCAACCCTGGCCGGCGACAACGAAGCCACGGTGTTTGTGGGGTACCACGACTTGACCACGGACGGGACGGTGGTGGCGATCGCCCCGACCGCGGCCGGTAAAATCCAGTTTTTGTTGGATCGCACCCCCTTCTATGCCGAATCAGGGGGCCAAGTGGGCGATCGGGGTTATGTGGCCGCCGGAGAAACCCTGGTGCGGGTGGACGATGTCCAAAAAGACGGCACCTATTTTGTGCACATCGGGGAAAACATCCGGGGGAAATTGCAGGTGGGCGATCGGGTGACGGCACGGGTGGGCACCCCAGAACGGCGGCGAACCCAGGCCCACCACAGCGCCACCCATTTGCTGCAGGCAGCCCTCAAATCCTTGGTCGATCCCAGCATTGCCCAGGCCGGTTCCTTGGTGGATGGCGATCGCCTGCGGTTTGACATTCAGTGGTCTCGCCCCCTCACCCCCGACCAGTTAGCCGCCGTAGAGCAACAGGTCAACCAATGGGTGCTGGAGGGCCACGCCGCCGCCGTCGCCGTCATGCCGATTGCTGAAGCCAAGAGCAAAGGGGCGATCGCCATGTTTGGCGAGAAATACGGCACCCAGGTGCGGGTGGTGGATTTTCCGGGGGTCTCGATGGAATTGTGCGGGGGCACCCACGTGGCCAACACCGCCGAAATCGGGCCCTTCAAAATCATCGCCGAAACCGGGATTTCTGCGGGGGTGCGCCGGATCGAAGCCGTGGCCGGCCAAGCCCTCTTGGATTACCTGAAGGTGCGGGACGAAGTGGTAAAGGCTTTGGGCGATCGCTTCAAAGCCAAACCGGAAGAAATCGTGGATCGGGTCACTGCCCTGCAGGAAGACCTCAAACAGGCCCGCAAAGAAGTCGAGAAACTCAAACAGGAACAGGCCCTGCAGCGCCTTGAAGCCCTGGTCGCCCAAGCGGAAACGGTGGGGGAATTCACCGTGGTGGTGCAGCAATTGGCGGGGGTAGACGGGGCAACCCTAGCCCTCATGGCCGAAAAACTGGCGGAGCGGTTGGGCCACTACAGCGCCGTGGTGTTGGGATCCGTGCCGGAACCAGACAAAGTGAGTTTGGCGGTGGCCTTCAGCAAAGAAGCCAACAAAAAGGGTCTGCAGGCCGGCAAGTTCATTGCTCCTTTGGCCCAACGGTGCGGGGGCGGGGGCGGCGGTCGTCCCAACCTGGCCCAGGCCGGCGGCCGCAACCCGGAATCCCTGCCCACCGCTTTGGCCGAGGCCCTAGCCCAATTGCGCCACCACTTGGGCTAGATTCTGCTGCCATTAAGGGCATCGAGAACCTTGGCACCGTCGTCGGACTCCCTCGCCTTGGTTCCTGGGGGTAGGCTGAGCCTTGGGGAGGATAGGCTGAGCGCAGTCGAAGGAGAGAGAGCAGAGACAGCGCCTCACAACTCCGATTGCACACTGCGAGCAATGCGGGCCAACTCAGACTTTTCATCGATGGATACCCGCGATGGGGAACCGCTCAGAATCCGTTCAAAGCCTTGGAACGAATCTTTGATATCGGCACCGCGATCGCCAATGGCATACTCACGGATCCGGCTGTCGTGCCACGATCCCCGCATCTTAAATACATTCACTGCCCGCGACATTTCCCCGCGAATTTCTACATACTGCAACAACACAATCGTGTCGGTAATCGTAGAAATGTGGGATTCGGTAATCGAGTGGGAACCCATGAATTGATCGGTCGTATTGGTAAATACCCCGGTAATTTCTTCCTGTTTGACAAACCCCGTCAGCCCAATCACAAACTGACGAAAACTGTTGTTGCTCACCCCCCGCGCCAACGCCGACAGCGAGTCGATCGCCACCCGCGATGGCTTGAACACATCAATTTCATGCTTGATCGTTTGCAAATGATCTTCCAGACCGGCGGACTCTGGATAGACACAAAGGATTTTGAGCAGCCCTTCGCTTTCCAGTTTTTCGAGGTTGGTGCCCCAAGAATGGGCATTGCGGCTGAGTTGATTGCGCGATTCTTCGTAGGCAAACAACAAAGCTCGTTCGCCGCCCATGCACCCATTTTCCAAAAACTTGGTCACCATCAGGGTTTTGCCCGTACCGGTGGCCCCCGTAATCAACACAATCGAATCCTTGAAATAGCCGCCGCCGCACATGTCGTCGAGGGTGGGAATGCCCGACGAAACCCGCACATTGGAAGACTTCTGGGTGAGGCGCATGGCCCCCAACGGAAAAATGTTGATGCCACGGCTGGTCATGGTAAAGGGATATTCTCCCTTCATGTGGGTTGTACCCCGCATTTTCAGAATTTCCGCCGTGCGGTGCCGACGCTCCCCTTCCAACACATTGCGGAGGATAACTACATTGTCCGACACGAATTCTTCGACCCCAAACCGTGCCACCGGCCCGTATTCCTCCACCCGCTCCGTGGTCATGACGGTGGTTACCCCCAACGCCTTGAGGCGGGCTACCAACCGAAAAATTTCCCGCCGCACCAAGCCCAAAGATTCGTATTGTTGGAAAATCGCCGTGATCGAATCGATCGAGACCCGCTTCGCTTTGTATTTGATGATGGCATATTGAATGCGTTCAATCAGCGCCGACAAATCAAATTCCCCAACAATTTCGTGACCATCGGGGTCGGGGGAAGCATCGACAATGAACAACATGCCCTGATCGATCGCCGCTTGCAAATCCCATTGAAAACTGTAGGCATTTTTGATGATGTCGGTGGGGGATTCCTCGAAAGTGACAAACACCCCCGGTTCCCCCAAGGTGGCAATGCCGTTGTAGAGAAACTGCAGAGCCAGCAAAGTTTTGCCGGTGCCCGATGTCCCGCTTACCAAGGTGGAGCGCCCAAGGGGCAAACCCCCATGGGCAATTTCGTCCAACCCCTCAATCATGGTGCGAAGTTTTTGAATGCCCACGGGCCGCGGCACTTCTTGGCTAGAACTCATCCGACAACTCCTCAAACAACAAATCCAGTCCAATCAACACTTTTTCTCGATCCGACAAATCGCCAATGATCCGACGCACCGGCGGCGGTAAAATTTTCGCCAACGTTGGCGTGGCCAAAATTTTGTCTTCTTCCGCCAGTTGGGGATTTTTCAACACATCGATCACCTTGAGGGTATAAACCCCCTGAAACTCTTTTTCCAAGATGTCGTTCAGGGTCTTGAGGGCCCGTACGGAATTGGGGGTATTGCCAGCAACATACAATTTAAGTACGTAGGCTTTGCGAACGTTGGGCACGATTAAGCCTCCCTCGGAATCGAACGCCGGTACATTTCCGACAAGTGGGCAATGATGTCGATGAGGGTGATTCTATAGTCTAACAATACCCCTTTGTGACGACCCTCGATTTCCAGTTGTTTGGCGAGGCTATCCATAAGTTCCATATGAATTTCTAGCACTTGGGAGACAGACATATCGGCAAAAAAAGCCAAGTTTACAAAGCGATCGATGTCTTGGTTCAGCTTGAGCTCGGCGGCATCGTTCCGGGTGCGAAAGTATTCTAGGACGATTTCCCGGTAGGTTTGCCGCATCCGTTCGAGGTAGGCTTGGCGTTCGTCTTCCGGCAGGTGCCGCAAAAACTGTCGCGGATCGCGTTTGTAGTACACCCCAAGATACCCCAGTCGTTCTTTGAGCTTAAGCGATAGCCGGCGCTGCTGGGCCTCGATCGTGGCTTCGAGGTAGGGCTCGCTGGGCAGCGGCTGCAGGTGCAAAAAATTGGCGATCGCCGCTTCGATGCCCACGGCCAGCTCGGCCGATTGCTGCAGGGGGATGACCAAAGCCGCTACTTCCGGGGCTTCGGAGGCAAGGGAGGGCGGGGCATCGGTCAAAAACACCATCGGCAGGGCGAGGGGCTGCCGGGCCATTTCCCCGATCGCCTGGGGCTCCATCAGCACCAAGCAGTCGGGGGGGGCATGGCTCTCTTGCTGCAACAAATCCCGGAGGGTGGCGATGTCGGGGCTGTGGGACAACTCGAACCGCTCCGGGGGCAACACTTGACGGATCGGGATCAGGGCGGATGGCTGGGCAGCGATCGCGCAGACCCGAAGCGAGGGGGTGGGCACAGTCTGTTAAGAATTTCTAAATGTTTACGATTTTAATCTGTAGTTCGGCGGTTCCTCAAGGACTCCGTGAGAAATTGTGAGCGACCGATGGGAGGCAGGGTATGGCCAGGTTTGCCCACTTGGTGGCATTGATTGGGTCGTGGCCGGTGCCGGTGTTGGTGCGTCGGCGGTCACGACGGCCCACGGTAGGCAATCCGCGCTGGCACGAGGTGTTTGGCGAGGCGGTGTGGCCCAGCGCCGATACTTTGCCGGGGGCCCAGGGTTCGGTATGGCAGGTGCAAACCGCGGGGTTGCAACCGCCGTGGTTGGGGTGGGAAGTGGCGATCGCCCAGGATGCGAGCGATTGGGCCCGGTTGGGGGCGGAGGTGCGCGATCGCACGTGCGAGGTGGCACGGTTGCACCAAGCGCAGGATGAATTTTTGCGGCGGGCGGCCCACGAACTGAAAACCCCGTTGACGACCATTGGGGGCATGGCGGGGCTGTTGTATCGGGAAGGATCGGCGGCGCAGCGCGATCGGGCGGGTACGTTGCGGCGGAGTGTCCGGCAGTTGGCCCAAGCCGTGGACAATTTGGTGGATTTGACGGCGGCGGCCACCGATACCCTGCCGTTGCATTTCCAAAAAATGGATGTCCGCCGACTGTGTCAACAGGCGATCGCCGCGGCCAGGGCCGAATTTGCCGGCGAAGACTTGCCGGAATTGCAACTGGTCATGGACTCGGCCTTGCCGCCGTTGGAGGCCGATCCCCGGCGGTGCCAGCAAATTTTGGTGGAGTTGCTCACCAATGCTCTCAAGTATGGCCGGGGGGCGATCGCCCTGACGGTGCAGAGCACGCCGGATTGGTGGGTGTTTTCGGTGGAGCATGGGGGCCCTGGTATCCCCCCCCATCGCCAAGGGGAAATTTTTCAAAAATTTGGTCAAATGGAAACCCTACAAACCCGGCAGGCGGGGGGGGGCGGCATCGGGCTGGCGCTGATTCAGCATTTGGCGCGGTTGCACGGGGGCGAAGTTTCGTTTTTATCGCAGCCGGAGGCATCCACGATCTTTTCGGTGTGGTTGCCCCAACGGCCGCCGGCCTTGGCGGCCCCAATGTGGGCAGGCGGTCAGGGGGTTTTGGTGGGTTCCGCCCGAGCCGATCGCCTGTTTGGCATCAGCCAGGTTTTGGCCGGGTGGGGGTTGCGGCCGATGGTGGCCCGCAGCGGCCGCGAAGTGTTGGACAAAGTGGGACGGGTGCCCCCCATGGCGGTGTTGTTGGACGAAGGCTTTCCCGATTTGACGCGGGTCGAGTTGTTGTGTTTGCTGGCGCGCCAAGGCTGTCCCGCCGTGAAGATTGCCTTGACCAAGCCGGCGGCGGGTACCCAAGGGCATTGGCCGGAGCCGTTTGCCCCCGAGACCCTGGAACGGTTCTGGCCCCACCCCCCATCGGGATTGCGGGTCATGGCGGTGGGTTTGCCCGAAAGCGCCCTCACCCTGTTGCAAGAGCTTGGTCTCCGGTTGTTGGCGATCGAAAAAGTGGGGGCGATCGCCCAGTGGTGGCAACCCGATGTGGCGATCGTCCCAGCCAACACGGCCGTGCCGGCTCTAGCAGTACCGGTCATGGTCTGGCCGGAAAACCTGTCGACTGTCCAACTGGCTGCTGCGATCCAGGCGACCCTGGGGCAGGTGCGGCGGGTGGGACTGGTGGGCCCCCAGACTGGCAACGTTCCCTGGCCGCCTGCTTGCGGTTGGGAGGCTGGCACGCCGAACCGTTGCCCTGGCCCCTGGCGGCAGAGCCCCCGTGCCCGTGGGTGGCGGTGGGGCCGGGGGTCACCTTGCCCGAAACTTGGCGATCGCGCGGGCAGGTGGTGACGATGGGTACAGCTACGTGTTTGGGCACCGTGTTGCCCAGCACCGCCATGCCGGTGGACGTTTTGATGGCCCTGAATGCCCTGTGCCCAGAGCTTCCCAAAATCCATTGAAGGGTGTCGTTATCGCTGCAAACAACTTGGTTAGGACGGGGTGCAGGGGTGAAACCCTGCTGGGGGCACAGCCCCCAAACCCCCTTTTCCTCCGATGTCCGAACCTACCCAAATATAGCTATAGTAAATTTAGTTAAGAATGGAACGACTGCGATTGTTTTGATTGCCTTTACTCCCCTCTCCCTCGCTGGGAGAGGGGCTGGGGGTGAGGGCAAGATTGTCGCAAATAGATTTGAAATGACTATATAAAATCACGCCACGATTTGGGCGGCGGAGATGGGGATTTGCTCACCTACCAACGGCAAAAGTGGGCCCAACTTCACACATTAGGAGGAGGGAAACAGGCGATCGCCCCCCATTTGTTGGGCTTTTTGCAGGGCATGGTTGGCGGTTTGGAGGAAGCTGCTTGGGTCGGAGCCGAGGGCGGGCACGGTGGCGGCAATGCCCACGCTCAGGCTGATGTGGGGGCGTGTCCCCACATCAAAAGGCAACCCCAGGTCGGCGATCGCCCGATGGGCATTGCGGGCAACCGTCAAGGTGCCGGTTTCGTCGGTGTCCGGCAACAGCAGGGCAAAGGTATCTTCGCGGTAGAGGGCCACGGTATCGGCCGGCGGCGGACCCAGCGGGCCAACGCCGCCGCCACCTGCCGTAGACAGAGTTCGCTGCGTTGGCGGCCGTAGCGTTCGCGGTAGAGGGCAAAATCGTCGATCGCGGCCAAGACCAAGGCGATCGGCTGGGCCTCCCGCATCATGCGCTGCCATTCCCGTCGCAATTGCCGGGCAAACTCTTCCCGATCGGCCGCCAGTTTGAGGCCGTCCAGCTCCACCAAGCGATCGAGCTGTCGGGTCACCTGCACCAAAAGTTGGTGTTGTTCCGCCAATTCCTGTTCCAGCCGCCGCACCTTGAGGTGCAACGAAAGCCGGGCGATCGCCTCCAAATCCCGGAGCGGCCATTCCAAACAATCGGCCTGGGCAATGTCCAGGGTTTCGCAGAGGGTCGCCAGGCCGGTTTCCCGAGGCACCAAAAACAACCAGGGCAAGCGGCGGTGTTGGAGGGATTGTTGCAGCAACGGCAAGTTGGGGTCGTTGGGAACCAAAGCCTCGGCATCCAGCAACACCAAGTCGGGTACGAGGGCGACCATCCGCTCGATCGCCCGTTGGATGGTTTCGGCGGTTTCCCAGGTGCAACCCAACCACGTCAGCAGCCTGCCGCAGTCCGCCAGGCGATCGCCTTGGCCCACCAGCAACACGGTATAGCCGTCAGGGCTCACCGTTTCCGCCATGGATTTTGTCCCCTATCTCCCCCCTTCAAGCTATCACGCGGCGGTAAACCCGTCTTTCTGTTGCCGCAGGTAGGCAAATACCTGGGCCGGGTCGGCGCTCTGGGCCAAAGCCTGGAGGGTGGGCGACTCCCACCGCAAAAATGGATTGGTGGCCCGCTCGATCGCCATCTGGCTGGGAACGGTGGCTTCTCCCCGTTGGCGGGCCGCTTGCACGGCAGCATAACGATGAACCAGCGCCAGGTTGTCGGGCTCCACGGTCAACGCAAACCGCAAATTCGCAACCGTATATTCGTGGGTACACCACACCCGCGTGTCATCGGGCAATTCCCGTAGCCGCGCCAACGCCTGCTGCATCTGGGGCGGCGTGCCTTCCATCACCCGGCCGCAGCCCCCCGCAAACAAGGTATCGCCGCAGAATAGATCGCCGCGATCGGGAAACCAATAAGCCAAATGCCCCCGCGTGTGCCCAGGGATCCACCACACCTCAACCTGCTGACCGGCAAAGTGGAGGCGATCGCCCTCCGTCAGGAAATGGGTTTGGCCGGGAATCCGTCCCCGATCGTGGATGCTGCCATAAACGGGCAGCTCCGGGAACCGCGCCAGCAAATCGCGGTTGCCCCCACATGGTCGCCGTGGTGATGGGTGTGCCAAATGGCGATCGGGGCCGCCCCCAATTCCGACAATTTTTGCAGCGCCGGCCACGGCTCCCCCGGATCGATCGCCACGGCTTGCCCATGGTCATCCACCAACAAAAAAATGTAATTGCTTTGCAGGGCCGGCAACGGTAAATCTCCATGGTTTGGATCGCGATGCGCCCTTTCCATGATGCCAGGGTCAGGGTTTGATAGGATGAAGAACGTTTGTTGCTGGCCCCATCATGCGTATTTCGGTCAACTGGTTGCGGGAATATGTTTCCTTCTCGCTTTCGCCTCAGGAATTGGCAGAACGGCTGACCATGGCCGGCTTTGAGGTGGAGTCGATCGAAGACCGACGCACTTGGGCCGACGGGGTCGTGGTGGGGGAAATTGTGGCGGCGGCTCCCCACCCCAACGCCGACAAATTGCAGGTTTGCACGGTCAACGTGGGGGCCCACGAACCCTTGCACATTGTGTGTGGGGCAGCCAACGCGCGCGCCGGTCTGCGGGTAGCCGTGGCCACCGTGGGCACCTACCTGCCCAACATCGATCTCAAAATCCGGGCCACCAAGCTGCGGGGGGAGCGCTCGGAAGGGATGTTGTGCTCCCTGGCGGAACTGGGATTGGAAAAAACCTCGGAGGGCATCCATGAATTGGGGGGAGAACCCGCCCTCGGCAGCGATGTGCGGCCGTTGTTGGGTCTGGATGACATCATTTTGGATGTAACGTCTACGGCCAACCGGGCCGATGCCCTCAGCTTGATTGGCATTGCCCGCGAAGTGGCGGCGTTGTTGGGCACCACGGTGAAATTGCCGGTGGTTTCCCTCCCGCCGGTGCCAGCGGGCCCCTCCCTGGCGATCGCCGAGGCCAAAGCCTGTCCAGCCTACCGGGGCACCCTCCTCCGCAACGTCCGGGTGGGCCCTTCCCCCGAATGGTTGCAGCGACGGTTGCAAGGGGTCGGCATCCGTCCAGTTTCCAACGTGGTAGATGTCACCAATTGGATTCTGTGGGAGTGGGGCCAACCCCTCCACGCCTTCGATGCCGATACCTTGGGCGATCCCCTCGCCATCGGTGTCCGTCTGGCCAAAGCCGGGGAAACCTTGACCACCCTCGACGGCAAGGAACGGACGCTGACCAATCAAAACCTGGTGATTGCGGCCGCCGATCGCCCGGCGGCCTGGCGGGGGGTGATGGGGGGGCGAAGCCACCGAGGTGCGGGATGCCACGGTCAACGTGTTTTTGGAAGCCGCGTTGTTCGAGCGGGCAGTGATTCGGCGCTCGGCGAGGGCCCAGGGACTCCGCACCGAAGCCTCGGCCCGTTATGAACGGGGGGTAGACCCTGCCGCCCTGGCGATGGCCAGCGACCGGGCGATCGCCCTGATTTTGGAATTGGCGGGAGGGGAAGTGTCGTGGCAGTCGGAAGTGGACAGCCGGGGCTCCCTCACCCGCGAAATCGAGCTGCGGCAAGAAAAAGTCTGGCAGGTGTTGGGGGGGGTCGAAGGGCCCGATCGCACCATCCGGAGCCTGGAGGGCAGCGAAATCGAACAGGTGTTGCAGGCGCTGGAATTTGCCTTGGCGCCCTTGCCTGCCCGGGTCGAAAACGGCATGGTTTTGCAGCGGTGGTCGGTGACGGTGCCGCCCTTTCGGTTGGCGGACATCGAACGGGAAATCGATCTCATCGAGGAAATTGCCCGCATCTACGGCTACGAAAAATTTGTCGAGACCTTGCCCGCCCGCACCGAAGTGGGGTACCTGCCGGCCGACATCAGCAGCATTCGGCAAATTCGTGAGTGTTTGCGGGCCGTAGGGCTGACCGAGGTGGTGCAAAATTCGCTGTGTCCGGGGGGGGGAAGCCAGGGTCTGGTTTTGGCCAACCCCATCGCCGCCGAGTACGGTGCCCTGCGTACCGATTTGTTGAGCGGGTTGATCGACGCTTTTGCCGCCAATTTGGATTGGGGCAACGGGGCCTTGAATGCTTTTGAAATCGGCCGCGTGTTTTGGGTGGACGGCGAAGGCAGCGCCGAGACCGACAACGTGGCGGCCATTTTCGGGGGCGATCGCACCACAGGGGACTGGCAGAAGTTGGGGCATCCCCTGAGCTGGTACGAAGCCAAAGGGATTTTGGAAAGCGTGTTTGTCCGGGTCGGACTTGCGGTCGAGTACCAACCCGACAGCAGCGATGGGCGGTTTCATCCGGGACGGACGGCTTCCCTTTGGATCGAGGGGGAGCGGCTGGGCACGTTTGGGCAACTGCATCCCCAATTGCGGGCCGCCAAAGGTCTGCCGGATGAAGTCTATGCCTTCGAGTGCGACCTGTACCCCCTGTTGGACGGGGTGCAACGACAACCGGTGCCCCTCTTTCAGACCTATTCGACTTTCCCGCCAGCGATCGCGACATTGCCTTTTTTGCCCCCCTCAAATACTCGGCGGCAGAAATTGGTCGCGCCGTGGCCCGTACCGCGGGCGAGCTGTTGGCTTCGGTGCAGCCCATCGACGAGTACCGGGGGGAAGGGGTACCCACCGGCTGCCGCAGCTTGGCGTTTCGCCTGGTCTACCGCGCGGGCGATCGCACCCTGTCCGAAGAGGACGTGAACCCCGTGCATCAGAAGGTGCGCGAAATGTTGGTGGAAAAATACGGCGTCACCCTCCGGAGTTAGTTGTAGCTATATTCGGGTAGGTTCGGACATCGAAGGACAAGGGGGTTTGGGGGCTGCGCCCCCAGCAGGGTTTCACCCTGCACCCCGCCTCAATCAATTACAGCCATAGTCATTTAATTTAAAAATGGAC